>JAMFST010001001.1 GCA_026225435.1 Labilithrix luteola | reverse complement strand
GCTCCTGGTGCGCTTCCGCAGCTGGGCGTTGCCGGTGCTCCTCCTTGCGACCCTCCCGGCGACGATCGCCGAGATGCGCTTCGCCAAGGAGAGCTACAAGCTGCGCAACTGGCGCTCGCCGGACTCGCGGCGGCTGTCGTACCTGGAGTTCGTCCTCGCCAACGACGCCCACGCCAAGGAGGTGAAGCTGCTTGGCCTCGGGCCGCTCTTCCTCGGCCGCTACCGCGATCTGTCGGAGCAGTTCTACGTCGAGGACCGCGCGCTCACGGTGAAGCGCGGGGTCGTCGGGCACGCGCTGTCGCTGCTGGCGACCCTCTCGTTCTACGGTGGCTACCTGGTGATGGCGCTGGCGGCGGTGGCCGGCAAGATGTCGCTCGGCGACATGACGCTGTACGTGGTCGCCTTCCGCCAGGGGCAGCAGTCGTTCCAGAGCGCGCTCGGCGGCGCAGCGCAGCTCTACGAGCACAATCTGTACATGTCGAACCTCTTCTCGTTCCTCGCGGGCGAGGGGGCGACGCAGCGGACGGCGCTGGCGCCGCGCGCCATCACGGAGGGGAGCGGGATCACCTTCGACGGCGTCGGCTTCCGCTACCCGGGCCGCGAGGACTGGGCGGTGCGCCACGTGAGCTTCCACGTGCCGCCGGGGGAGAGCGTCGCGCTGGTCGGGCAGAACGGCGCCGGCAAGACCACGCTCATCAAGCTCCTCACCGGCCTGTACCAATGTACCGAGGGGCGCATCCTGCTCGACGGGCGGGACCTCGAGAGCTTCACGTCCGCGGAGCTGCACCACCGGTTCGGCGTCGTCTTCCAGGACTTCAACCGCTACATGCTCGCGCTCGGGGAGAACGTCGGCGTGGGGAGCGTGGACCACCTCGAGGACGAGCCGCGCATCACCCGCGCGCTCACCCGCGGCGGCGGCGCCGATCTGCTCGACAAGCTGGGGGAGGGGATCCGCGCGCCGCTCGGCCGCTGGTTCCGCGGCGGGACGGAGCTATCGGGCGGGCAGTGGCAGAAGATCGCGCTCGCCCGCGCCTTCATGCGCGAGGAGGCGGATATCCTCATCCTCGACGAGCCGACCGCGGCGCTCGACGCCGAGGCAGAGAAGGCGGTGTTCACGCGCTTTCGCGAGCTGTCCAAGGGGCGCACGACGTTCGTCATCAGCCATCGCTTCCCGACGGTGCGCGCCAGCGATCGGATCTACGTGCTCGAGAACGGCCAGGTGGTCGAGCAGGGCACGCACGACGAGCTGGTGGCGCAGCACGGACGCTACGCCACGCTCTTCGAGCTGCAAGCCGAGGGCTACCGCGACAAGATCGTCGCGTAGCTCACCCGGGCGCAGCTCACTCCGGGCTGCGCATCGCCGTCGGAAACGGCTCGCGGGTCGCGTCCTTCGGGTTCGACGCGTCGGTGCCGAGGGCGACCTCGTCGCTCTCCTCTTCCTCGAGGAACGGACCGCCGATCTCCTCCACCTGGACCGCTTCGCGGTCATTCGAGGCGGCGTCGTCGTTGCTGGTCGCGCCGGCGACGAAATCCTCGGCAAGCTCCTCGGCGAGGTCGACGTCGGTGGCCGAGCGGTTGCCGGCGGTCGGGTCGGGCAGGAAGGCGTTGCCGTCGTCCGAACGACCGCGAGCGTGCCGCACCGTGTCGTTCTGTACGTCTTTTCGTTTGGCGTTCATGACGAGTCGTTACGCAGGAGGCGTGCCGTGTGCTTGATTCGCATCCATGAAGCTGCACGACGACAAGATCCTCGTGTCGACACGCGGTCCGGCCATGCACGACCTCACCGCTGACCTGCGCAAAATCGTCTCAACCTCCGGCGTGGTGCGCGGTCTGTGCACCGTCTTCATCCAGCACACCAGCGCTTCCCTGGTCGTCCAGGAGAACGCCGCGCCCGAGGTCCAGCGCGACCTGATCCGCTGGCTGGCCGAGCTCGCCCCGCTGGGGGGCGACTACGAGCACGACGACGAAGGCGCTGACGACATGCCGGCACACCTGAAGAGCGCGCTGACTCACTCGAACGAGACGGTGCCGATCGTCGACGGCCGGCTCGTCCTCGGCCGCTGGCAGGCGATCTACCTCCTCGAGCACCGCCACGCGCCGCACACGCGGACCGTCAGCGTGATGATCATCGGCGAGACGGCCAAGAGCTGAGGCGCCTCGCCGGCGGCTACGCGACGCCGGCTTCGGCCTTGTCCAGCCACTCGTCGACCGCGCCGAAGAGCTCGTGGTTGCCGTCCTGGTCGTACCCGGCGAGGGCCGCCTCGAACGTCGGGAGCTCGCGGAGGAAGGTCTCGATCTCGCGCGGATCGGCGAGCGACTCGGCCATGCGGCCGTAGTGCACTTTCTGCAGGTAGCGCGCGTTCATCACCTGCTCGAACTGCGCGGCCAGCGGGACCGAGAGCATCGGCTTGCGCAGGTAGACCGCCTCGCCCATGAGGGTGAAGCCGCCGCCGGCGATGACGGCGCGGGCGCTCGCCAGATCGTCGATGAAGCCCGCCTCGCTGAAGGGGCGGTACGTG
>JAMFST010001000.1 GCA_026225435.1 Labilithrix luteola | reverse complement strand
CGTCGTCTGCGCCTTTCTGGTGGTCGGGCTGCAGCTCATCCTGACCCGCACCCGCTTCGGCAGCCGGCTGCGAGCCTCGGTCGACGATCCGCGCGTGGCACGCGGGCTCGGCGGCGACGCGCGGGTCGGGCAGGGGATGAGCGTGCGTGGTCATTACTTCTCCGGCGCGGTCTTCAGCCTGCACGTCGCCAAGCGCGCGCCGACCGTCGTCGTTGGCTGACGACGGACCCACCATGAGCCAGAGCGGCCGGGTCTACCTCGACTGGAACGCGACGACGCCCCCGCTGCCGGCGGTGGTGGACGCGATGCACGAGGCGGCGCTGGCGGCGTGGGGGAACCCGGCCAGCATCCACGGCGAGGGGCGCGCGGCGCGCAGGTACGTGGAAGATGCACGTATCGCCATCGCCGAGCTGGCCAGCGCCGATCCGCGCGACGTGGTGCTGACCAGCGGTGGGACCGAGGCGAACAACCTGGCGCTGCGCACCGCCTTCGCGAGCACGCGCAGACGCGAAGATGGCCTCCTCGTGGTCAGCCCGCTCGAGCATCCGTCGGTCACCCGCGTCGCCGAGGCGCTGGCCGAGGAGGGGCGCGCCACGCTTCGCTGGCTGGCGGTGCTCCCGGACGGGACGATCGATCTGGACGATCTCGATCGCGCGCTCGCCGAGGCCGATTCTGCTGCGGTCAGCGCGCGGCTCGTCGCGGTGCAGGCGGTGAACCACGAGACCGGTGCGGTACTGCCGGTGGTGGACATCGCCGCCCGCGCCTTCGCCCGCGGCGCGCGGGTGCACGTGGATGCGGTGCAGGCCTGGGGCAAGGTCCCGATGTCCGGGATCAACGAGCCGGGTGCCGTCGCCACGCGCAGCCTCGCCGGGCACAAGATCCGTGGTCCCAAGGGGATCGGCGCGGTCATCCTCGCGCCCCAAGGGAAGCTGGTCCCGGTGCTGCGCGGAGGGGCGCAAGAGCGCGGTCTACGCCCGGGGACGGTGGATCCCGTCGCCTGCGCCGGTCTCGCCGTCGCCGCCCGCCACGCGCGCGGCGGAGACGAACGGCTCGCCCGCGTGCGCCCGCTGCGTGACGAGCTGGTCGCCGGGCTCGTCGCCCTCGACCCGTCGTGCACCTGTGTTCGCCCGCCTTCGTGGGCACCGCACGTCGCCAACGTCGCCTTCGATCGCCTCGACGGTCCGGAGATGGTCGCCGCCCTCGACCTCGAGGGGATCGCCATCGCCAGCGGCAGCGCGTGCAGCGCCGGCACCAACGAGCCGTCCGCGGGCATCACCGCCATGCTCGGCAAGGAGCGCGCGCGTCGCTCGCTCCGCCTCTCGCTCGGCGAGGACACCACCGCCGCCGACATCGCGACGGCGCTGTCGGCCTTCGCCAAGGTCCTCGCTCGCTAGCCGAGCGGGCCGCGGTCAGTAGTACGCGGCCTTCGTCGAGGTGAGCCCCTTCGCCACCGCGTTGGCCGACCCGCTGATGGTGATGGGCAGCCAGAACGCCTTGATGCGTGTGTAGCTCCCCTGGCGCTCGAAGCCGGCGAGGCCGCCGAGGACGTTCCACCAGTGCCCGTTGGGCGACTCGCCGACGGACCACACCGGCAGCACGTGGAACTGCCACTCGAGCCCCCCGGGAACGCGCTTCTGGATGTACAGCGTGTTGGCCGCCACCTGGGTGACCGAGTTGTCCGTCTTGTCGGCGAAGCGCCAGTAGACCGGGAAGCCGATGGTGGTGCGCCCCTTGGGGCTGGCGAAATCCCAGAAGACCGGCGCGAGCACGGTGTGTGTGCTCAGGTCCTTGCGCCCCATGAAGGCGACCGGGAAGAAGTCGCTCTCCCAGCCGTGGGTGTCCTTCGACAGCACCAGCGAGGGGAACGCCCAGGTCGTGCGCGAGACGCCGGTGGTCTCGAAGTGCCCGAAGAACGGGGTCAGGGTGACCGAGCTCTGCGGGGAGTGCGAGCCGTAATAGAAGGGGAAGATCCCCAGCGCGGAGGCGCCGGTGTCGCGATCGCGCTTGCGGTAATAGAGCGGCACGAGCGGGCCGGCGACCTCGAGCGACGAGGCCCCCTTGCGGGTCAGCGCGAACGAGTAGAACGGCGTGAGGAAGGTGTCCGCCGTCGGCGTCTTGCGGCGCAGGTAGCCCGGCACCACCAGCAGCGTCTGCACGTCGCTGGTGCCGTAGTGGAAGAACGGCAGCAGCGTGGTGTGCGACTCGCGGATGCCACCGGTCGCCGGGTTGCCACGGATCGACCAGTAGAACGGCAGCACGTCGAGCACGTTGCGCTCGGGCGTCTGCTGCGAGAGCACCGGGCCCGCCACGGTGAGCGTGTTCTGATCGAGCTCGCGGGTGCGATGGTAGAACAGGAGCGGCGGGATCAGCGTGTAGCGCTTGCGCGCGCCGTCGGTGTCGCCGTTGTCGCCGTTGAAGAAGAGCGGGGCGACCCCCATGTCGACTTCCTTGAGCTTGCGCTGGCGGAAGTAGAGGAGGCTGACGGTGAATGCGCCGTCCGGGGCCCAGTGCGAGCTGGTGAGCAGCGGCAGGGAGTGGAAGTAGCCGCCGTCCACGCGCTTCCCCTCGAAGACGAGCGGCGCGATCCAGTTGTCGTGCTCCCCGGGCGCCTCGCGGTGCATCACCGGGCCGGCGATGACCACGTGGTTCTGCCGGTCGCGCACCTTCCAGAAGAGCGGAAAGAGCGTGTCGACGTCGTGGTCTGGCGAGCGGCGCCGGTAATAGAGCGCGCCGTACAGCCCCTCCGTGTCCTGCCGGGGCGTGCCGTAGCCGCGCGTCTGCTGCACGTAGAACGGCGGCAGGGTGTGCAGGCGGTACTCGCCGCGGCTCTCCGAGTACTCGGGGAAGAACGTGCGCTGAACGCTCCCCTCGGGCTGCCCGACGTGCAGGTCGTCGTCCGAGCCGATGCGCACGGAGATCTCCGGCGGAACCTCCAGCGGATCGGCCGGCCCCTGGACCGTCGGCTCACCGCGGTTGAGGATCTGCGCACGCTGGGCCGCGGCGGCGTCCTCGTCGTCGTCGGCGCCCCCCGAGCGCGGGCCGACGACGTTGTTCTTGGTGGGGGAGCTGGTGGTCGGCTTGTTCTGCCCGCCGCCGCCGGGACGAGCGCCCATGCCGCCGCCCATCTGCGCCGACGCTTCGCGCGTGCTGCCGGCGAGAGCGACAACGGAGAGGAGCGAGGAGAAAGCGATGCGGAACGTACGCGTCAACGGGCTTTCCCTTCGAAGACGGCAGCGAGCTTGGCCACGACAAGGCCGCGCGGGACACGCTCCTGCGTGCGCGCCGCCAGGTCCTTCACCTCGACGACGTTGTCCGCCAGCTCGCGGTCCCCGACGATGATCATCGTGCTGGCGCCGAGCGCGTTGGCCCGCCGCAGCTGCGCCTTGAGCGAGGCGCCGCGCCCGTCGACGTCCGTGCGCACCCCGGCGTTGCGCAGATCGCGACCGAGAGCGAGCGCCGCCCCGGTGACCGCCAGCTCCGTCGCCGGGTTCGCCTTGTCCCCCAGCGCCGCGACGCACACGTCCACCACCGGCGTCGCCTCCGTGGCCTGGCTCGCCAGCAGCAGCCGCTCCATGCCGGCGGCGAAGCCGATGGCCGGCACCTTCGGCCCGCCCAGCTCGGCGACCATCCCATCGTAACGCCCGCCGCCGCAGAGCGTGTTGCCCGCGCCGAGGATGGCGTCCGCCCCTTTGATCTCGAAGAGCGTGCGCTGGTAGTAATCGAGGCCGCGCACCAGGCTGGGGTCGACGCGGTAGCGGACGCCGAGCGCGTCGAGGTGCGCCTTCAGGCCGTTGAAGTGGGCCAGGTCCTCGCCTTCGAGCACGTCGGTGATCACCGGCGCGCCTTCGCGGGCGGCGATGTCCTTCGGGCTCTTCGAGTCGAGGATGCGCAGCGGGTTGGTGGACAGGCGCCGCTGCGACTCGTCGCTCAGCTCGGCCCTCTTCGGCTCGAAGAAGGCGACCAGCGCCTCCTTGTAGCGAGCGCGCGCCTCCGGCCCGCCGAGCGAGTTGACCAGCACGTCGGTGTCGGTAACCCCGATGTCGGAGAAGAAGGAGACGAGCGTGTCGATCAGCTCGGCGTCGCAGGCGGGGCCGGGATCGCCGAAGATCTCCGCGCCGACCTGGTAAAACTGCCGGTAGCGCCCCTTCTGCGGGCGTTCGGCGCGGAACATCGGCCCGCTGTAGTACCAGCGGCTCACCGGCTCGGTGTCGTGGACCTTGTGCTCCACGTAGGCGCGCGCGGCCCCGGCGGTGCCTTCCGGGCGGAGGGTGAGGTCGTCGTCGCGGTGGCGGAAGGAGTACATCTCCTTCTCCACCACGTCGGTGACCTCCCCGATGGTGCGAACGAAGAGCGGCGTCGCCTCGAGGTACGGCGTGCGCACCTCGCGGAAGCCGGCCAGCGCCATCCGCCGCCCGTACGCGCGCTCGACCCGATGCCAGCCGGCGATTTCCGCCGGCAAGACGTCGTTCATTCCTTTGACCGCGCGGATCGGATTCATGCGAGCGCGCGAGGGCTTATCACCTTTCTCCGGCCATTGGCACAAGAGGTAGGCGCGGCATGGTAAGTGGCTGCCGTGGTGAAGAAGCGAGCGATGCGAGTCTGCGCGCTGGACCTGGGGGCAGCCCGGGTCGGGGTGGCCATCTCGGACGAGCTTGGCGAGCTGGCGCACCCGCGCGGGATCTTGCCGGGCAAGGACGTCAACGCCCTGATGATCAAGCTGCGCGAGCTGGTCGCCGACGAGAAGATCACCCACGTGGTGGTCGGCTTGCCGCTCGACATGAAGGGCGGGGAGGGGGACTCGGCGCGCAAGGTGCGGCAGCTCGCCCAGCGGATTGCCGACAACACCGGCTGCGACGTGGAGCTGTGGGACGAGCGCCTCTCGACGGTGCAGGCCCGGCGCGCGCTCGCCGACAGCGAGATCCACGGGCGCAAGGTGCGCGAGCACATCGACGAGGCGTCGGCGGTGGTGCTCCTGCAAGCCTGGCTCGACGCGCGCGAGATCACGGCCAAGGCGGCTCGCCGCGCCCGGCGCGAGAGCGGCGAAGGGGACCCGAAGGACCCGGCCGGCTGATGGCGGCGCGCAAACGTCGCCGGCGGGCGAGCGATCGCCCCAGCTCCTCCACCGTCTCCGATGTTCCCAGCGTCCCGCGCACGCCCACCGCCGAGAGCGACGCAGCGGGCGGCTTTCCCGCGGTCCCGCCGCCGCCGGCGCGCGCGCGAGGCAAGCGGTCGCTCGCACAGGGCAAGCGCCCGGGCCACGGCGGCGGTAAGGACGACGAGCCGCCGCGCCGCCTCCACCCGCTGGCGCAGGCGGTCCTGTGGGCCGTCGGCCTGGTCGTCTTCGTGGTTGCAGGATACATCTATCTCGTCTACCCGGCCCGCGGCGGCCCGGGGCAGGGGCGCGAGGTGGACCTGGTGCTCCCCGCCGCCGAGTCGGCCGACGCCCTCGCCGAGCGCCTGACCGCCGCGGGGCTCATCGACAGCCCGCGCCTCTTCTCGCTCTACGTCCGCGCCATGGGGGTCGCCCAGCACGACACCTCGGTCGCCGTCGGGCCGCACCTCGTCACCGACGATCTGTCGCCGTCCGAGCTGCTCGCCCGCCTCACCCGTCGCCCCGGTCGCACGCGGGCGCACGTCACCTTCCCCGAGGGCTGGACCCGCTTCGACATGGCCAGGCGGCTGCAGACCTCGCGCATCTGCGCCGCCGCGCCGTTCCTGGCCGCCACCCGCGATCCCGCGCTCCTCGCCGAGCTGCACCTGACCACCGAGTCGGCCGAGGGGTTCCTCTTCCCGGCGACTTACGATCTGCTCACCGACAGCGATCCGGCGGACATCGTGCGCCGCCTGAAGGCCGAGTTCGACAAGCGCTGGACCGAGGCGCTCGCCGGACACGAGAGCGGCCTGGCCGATCTGAAGACGACGCTGGGCTGGGATCAGGCGCAGGTGGTGACGCTCGCCTCGATCATCGAGAAGGAGGCCGGCGCCCCCGAGGAGCGCACCCTCATCGCCAGTGTCTTCCTCAACCGCCTGCGCGATCCGAGCTTCAAGCACAAGGTGCTGCAGAGCGATCCGACCGCCGGCTACGGCTGCCTCGTCGACGCGGCCACCATCCCCGCGTGCGCCGGCTACACCGGCCGCATCACCCACGACATCAACATGGCGCCGGAGAATCGCTGGAGCACGTACACCCACGAGCAGCTGCCGCCGGGCCCCATCACCAACCCCGGAACGCGCTCGATCGAGGCGGTGCTCGCTCCTGCCGCAACGCATTATTTTTACTTCTTCGCCCGCGGAGGAAAGACGCAGTTCACCGAGACGTACGAAGCGCACAACGCGGTCGTGCACGGCAGGTGAGGCGCGGCTAGACTCGGCGGCAGGATATCCAAATGAACAAACTCCTCCGGCCGTCGCGCCTCGTCGCTATGCTCCTCTCTCTGGTCGCGCTGCTCACCGTGGCCGGCACCGCCCTCGCGCTCGATCCGGGCCCGGGCGGCTGGTACAACACCGGCAGCGGCACGCGGGTGAAGAAGATCGCCTTCGTCGGGGTCAAGGTCTACACGATCCGCCACGACATGAAGGCGCTGCCGCCGGCCAAGTCGAAGCAGGCGGTGCTCGAGATGGACACCGACAAGCGCTTCACCCTGCAGATGCAGCGCGACGTCGACGCGGAGAAGATCCGCAACGCCTTCAACGAGGCGTACGACAAGAACGCCGGCCAGTACCCGGCCAGCGCGGGCGACCGGAACACGTTCCTCAACGTGCTGAACACCGAGCTGAAGGAAAACCAGCTCATCACCTTCCAGTACAGCGCCGACAAGAAGACGACGACCCTGACCGCCCCCGGCGGCGCCTCGGCCACGGTGAACGGCGTCGGCTTCATGAAGGCGACCTGGTCCATCTGGTTCGGCAACGCCGAGCAGCCGGACCTGGGGGATGCGCTGATTTCGAAGCTCTGATCGCAGGGCTGGAGTAGATCCGGGAGGGTGATCCTCGCGGGCGATATCGGCGGAACCAACGCGCGACTCGCGCTCTACCGGAGCGACGGCTCGCGCGTGCGGCAGGCGCGCTTCGACAGCCACGAGTACCCGGACCTCGTCGCCGTGGTGCGCGAGTTCCTCGGGAGCGGTGAGTCCGACGGGGAGAAGGCCGCCCTCGAGGCGGCGACCTTCGGCATCGCCGGCCCGGTGATGAACCAGAAGGTCACCGCCACCAACTTCCCCTGGACCATCGACGGAGCCGAGGTGGCCGCGGCGCTGGGCACCAAGGTCACGCTGCTCAACGATCTCGTCGCCGTCGGCTGGGGCGCGCTCGCCTCGCCGGACGACCAGATCGCCCGGGTGCAGGGGGCGGAGCGGCCCGGCGCGCACGGCGGTACGGTCGCCATCATCTCCGCCGGCACCGGCCTGGGCGAGGCGGCGCTGGTCTGGGACGGCGACCAGGGGCACCACGTCGCCATGTCCACCGAGGGCGGGCACTCCACGTTCGCGCCCAACTCGCCGCTCGAGGTCGAGCTCCACAGCTACCTCCACGAGCTCTGCAGCCGCAACGGCAGCGCCGGTCACGTCAGCACGGAGCGCGTGGTCGCCGGCCCGGGCATCGGCCACATCTACGACTTCCTCGTCGCCCGCAAGGGGAGCACCGAGTCGCCCGAGGCGACGGCCAAGCTCACCGCCGCCAAGGATCGCAACCACGCGATCACCGACCTCGGACGCTCGGGCGAGAGCGCCATCGCCAGGGACGCGCTCGACCTGTTCCTGCGCGCCTACGGCAGCGAGGCGGGCAACCTGGCGCTCAAGACGCTGTCGAGCGGAGGCGTCTTCGTCGCCGGCGGGATCGCCGCCGGCCTGATCGACCTGATCAAGCCCGGCACGGACGGCACCAGCGGCTTCCTCACCGCCTTCGCCAGCAAGGGGCGGATGGGCAAGCTGCTCGGCGCCATGCCCATCGCCGTCGTCGTCGACTCGGACGTGGGGCTCCGAGGGAGCGCCGCTCACGCGATGCGCGCGATCGGCAAGCTACCCGTCGGCTGAAGCTACTCGTTCAGACCAGGCCGCCGGCCGCGCGGTCGATGACCCACACCAAGGTGCCGTGCACGTTGCGCAGGATGCGCGCCGGGGTGTCCTTGTTCGAGCCGGTCACCGACCAGACCTTCTCGAGCGGCTCCTTCTTCTTCGCGCCGGACACCAGCGCCAGCACCGTGCGCCCTGCCTCGATGACCGGCGAGGTCAGCGAGATGCGCGCGCTGTAGTGCTCGCTCTTCGGCACCGCGGTGACCCACTTGTCGCGGATGTCGACCGTGGTCATGCCCGGGAAGAGCGAGGCGGTGTG
>JAMFST010000999.1 GCA_026225435.1 Labilithrix luteola | reverse complement strand
GAGCTGCAGTGCTCGCACTCGTCGATCGTGCGCCAGTTCCTCTCGCGCAACACCAACCAGCGCACCGACGCGTACGGCGGCGGGCTGGAGAACCGGATGCGCATCCTGCGCGAGATCGTCGCGCGCATCCGGCAGACCTGCGGCCGCTCCTACGTGGTCGGCGTGCGCCTGTGCGGCGACGAGATGATCCAGGACGGCATCGTCCTCGACGAGGCGGTGAGCGCCGCGCGCGCGCTCGAGAGCGATGGGCTGGTCGACTACATCAACACCAGCATCGGCACCGCCACCTCGACGCTGTACACCATCGAAGCCTCGATGCACGTGCCGCCGGGGTACGCGCTCTTCATCCCCTCGGCCATCCGTCAGGCCATCTCGCTGCCGGTCGTCGGCGTCGGGCGCATCAAGGATCCGGTGCAGGCCGAGCGCGTCCTCAGCGAGGGGCACGCCGATCTTGTCGGCATCGTGCGCGGGCAGATCGCCGATCCGCATTTTGCGCGCAAGTCACGCGCCGACAAGATCGACGAGGTCCGCCTGTGCATCTCCTGCAACCAGGAGTGCGTCGGGCGCATGGGGCTCAATCGCTGGATGGGGTGCATCGAGACGCCGGCCACGGGGCGCGAGCAGACGCTGTCGCAGGTGCCCGACGTGGTCACCGGCAAGCGCGACAAGGTGGTGGTCGTCGGCGCCGGACCGGGCGGCCTCAAGGCGGCGGTCATCGCGGCGCAGCGCGGCCACCGGGTCGTCGTCTTCGAGAAGAGCGACATCGCCGGCGGACTGGTGAACACCGCCACCAAGGTGACCGGCCGCGCCGAGTACGGCGATCTGGTGCGCAACCTGCTGCACGAGGTCGAGAGCCTGCCGATCGATCTGCGGCTCGGCACCGAGGCGACGCGCGCCAACGTCGAGGCCGAGCGCCCCGACGCGATCGTCATCGCCTCCGGCTCGAGCCCGGACCGCACCACCTTCCCGGGGGTCGCCGACATCTCCGATCTGCTCGACGGGACGGTGAAGGCCGGCAAGAAGGTGCTCATCGTCGACCAGCTCGGGTTCCACGAGGCGACCAGCACCGCCGAGCAGCTCGCCGAGGCGGGGCACGAGGTGACCATCATCACCCAGACGCTCTACGTCGGGCAGGACCTGGGCATCACGCTCGACCTCGAGAACTGGTACCGGCGCGCGCGGCGGCTGGGCATCGTCTGCACGCCGGACACCTCGGTGCTCGGCATCGCCGACGGCGTGGTCAACGCCATCCACAATTACTCGGGGGCGATGCGCACCTTCGAAGGGTTCGACACGGTGGCGCTGGCCATCCCGCGCGTCGCCAACGTGAAGATCTTCCGCGAGCTCGCCGGTGTGGCCAAGGAGATCCACCGCATCGGCGATTGCCTCGCGCCGCGCCGCGCGCACGCCGCCATCCTCGAAGGGGATCGCGTCGGGCGGGCCATCGGCGCCAGCCGCGCGCTATCGAGACTGCCGGTGCAAGGTACGGCCGACGTGCACATGCACCGGAGCCTGGCATGAGCGTCATCGTCCTCGCCGAAGGGGCGCCGTCGCTCGAGCTGATCGAGGAGGCGCGCACCGTGGCGCGCGCGCTGTCGGTTCCGCTGGTGGTCTACGTCGCGGGAGCTGCCGGCACCGCCGCTCCGCCCGTCCTCAAGGAGGCGCGCGAGGGGGACAGGCTCGTCGCCGTGTCGGGGCTCGACGCCTTCTCCGCCGACGCGTGGCTGGCGACCTTCGCCGCCGTGCTCGGCAAGCACGAGATCCACGTCGTCACCATGGCGGACACCGCCCACGCGCGCGCCTTCTTCCCCGCGCTGGCGGCGCGCCTGCAGAAGCCGCTCCTCTCGGGCGCCACGCGCGTTCGTGTGCTGCCGCCGTCGCATCATCACAGCCACGTGCACCTCGAGGTCGAGCGAACGCTGCACGGAGGGCTGCAGACCGAGCGCTTGCTGGTGGAGGCGCCGCTCTTCGTCACGCTGGTCGCCAGCGCTTCCCCCGCCGGGTCCACGGAGGGGCACGCGAAGTCCGCTGGCGCCAAGGTCGAGACCGAGGCCGCCCCGCCGCTCCCGCAAGCTGCCCGCGATCGCGTCACCCGCGTGCTCGCCCCCAGCGCCGACACGGTCGACATCCGCTCCGCCGATCGCATCGTCGCCGGCGGCTTCGGTCTCGGCTCGAAGGAGGCGGTCGCCATCCTCCCGCGGCTCGCCAAGCTGCTCCACGCGGCGGTCGGCGGCACCCGCGTCATCAGCGACCGCGGCTGGCTCCCCCATGAGCGCTACATCGGCTCCACCGGCAAGACCGTCGCCCCCAAGCTGTACCTCGCTCTCGGGATCAGCGGCGCCAGCCAGCACCTGGTGGGCATGACCGACAGCGAGACCATCGTGGCCATCAACACCGACCGCGCCGCGCCCATCTTCGGCGTCGCCGACCTCGGCGTCGTCGGCGACCTGCACGCCATCGTGCCGGAGCTGGAGAAGCGGCTCGAGCAGCATCCCGGAGAGCCCAAGTCATGACGACGGCGTTGACCACGCGGAAGAAGGACTACGACGCCATCGTCGTCGGCGCGGGACCGGCAGGAGCGGGTGCTGCTCTGTTGATGGCGCGCGCCGGCATGCGCGTGCTGCTCCTCGAGCGCGGCGAGTACCCGGGCGCGAAGAACGTCTCCGGCGCCGCCTTCTACGGCAGCTCGATCCTCCACGAGGTGATCCCCAACTTCTGGGAAGAAGCGCCGGTCGAGCGCATCCTCACCAAGCGCACGCTGGCGTTCATGTCCCCCGAGTCGTCGCTCTCCGTCGACTTCCAGACGAAGAGCTTCGCCGCGCCTCCGTACAACGGCTTCACCATCATGCGGCCGCGCTTCGACCGCTGGTTCGCCGGCAAGGCGGTGGAAGCGGGCGCCACCCTGGTCTCGTCCACCGTGGTCGACGACCTGCTCTACGACGGGGCCAATCGCGACCGAGTGGTCGGCGTGAAGACGCGGCGCGACGACGGCGACGTCACCGCCGACCTGGTCATCGCCTGCGATGGGGTGAACTCCTTCCTCGCCAAGAAGGCCGGGATGCAGAAGACCTTCACGTCGCACGAGATCTCGCTCGGCGTGAAGGAGGTCATCGGCCTCGACCAGACGGTCCTCGAGGATCGCTTCCGCCTCACCGGCGACGAAGGGGCGGTCGCCGAGTACGTGGGCGACATCACCGCCGAGGTCCACGGCGGCGGCTTCCTCTACACGAACAAGGACTCGCTCGCGATCGGCGTCATCTGCCAGCTGTCGTCGCTGGCCGAGCACAAGCAGCGCCCCTACGAGCTGCTCGAGCGCTTCAAGGCGCACCCCTCGGTCGCGCCGCTCGTCCGCGGTGGCAAGCCGCGCGAGTACTCGGCGCACCTGGTGCCCGAGGCCGGCCTCCACATGATGCCCAAGCTGTTTCGCGACGGCATGATGGTCGCCGGCGACGCCGCGGCCTTCTGCTTCGCCACCGGTCTGTACATCGAGGGGATCAACTACGCGATGCAGTCCGGCTTTGCCGCGGCCGAAGCCGCCATCCTGGCGCACCAGGCGAAGGACTTCTCGTCCGCGAGCCTCGCCCGTTACGAGGATCGCCTCGACGCGCGCCACGTGCTCCCCGACTTCAAGAACTTCAAGAGCGCGCCCGGGTACGTGAACAGCGAGCGGATGGCGAACCTCTACCCCGCCCTCATCACCCGCGGCGCCGAGCAGCTGTTCCGCGTCGACGGCCACGGGAAGAAGAAGATCATGGCCATCGCCCGGCAGACGCTCAAGGACAACGACGTGTCGACGCTCAACCTGATCAAGGATCTGTACGCCGGCGGAAAGGCCTTCGGATGGTGAAGACCACGCACGAGGAGAAGATGCGGACGGCGCGCTTCAAGCCGGACGTGAAGCCGCACATCGTGGTCGACGGCCAGAAGTGCGGCGAGTGCAGCTTGAAGAGCTGCGTCTACGTCTGCCCGGCGAACCTGTTCGTGCCGCTGGCCGACGGCAGCATCCTCTTCAACTACGAGCAGTGCTTCGAGTGCGGCGCCTGCTACGTGGCCTGCAACGAGGAAGGCGCCATCAGCTGGTCGTACCCTGCCGGCGGGTTCGGCGTGACGTTCCGGGAGGCTTGAGCAGCGCATGGCCAATCTGAAGATCGCCGTGGGGATCAAGTGGGTCGCCGATCTCGACTCGGTGGACGTCGATCCGATCAGCGGCGCGGTCGACGCGAGCCGCCTGCTGTTCTTGCTCGACCCGGGCGCCGAGTCCGCGCTGGCGACGGCGCTGAAGCTCGCGACCGGCGGCGGCGAAGTGACGGTGTACACCGTGGGCGGCGCGGAGATGGATCCATGCCTGCGCGTCGCGCTCGCCGCCGGTGTGACCCGCGCGTTCCGCCTGGAAGACGAGGCGCGACCGGCGGTCACCGCGGCGCAGCTGGCGCGCGCGATTCAGGCGGACGGTCCGTTCGACCTGGTGCTCACCGGGACGCGCTCGTTCGACCGTGGCTCGGCGGAGGTGCCGTCGCTCCTGGCGAACGAGCTCGGGTGGTCGGTGGTGACCGACGTGGAGTCGCTGAAGAAGGCGCCCGAAGCGGGATCGTGGGAGACCGTCCGCGAGACCGAGCGCGGCGCGAAGGAGGTGGTTCAGGTCACGGGGCCAGCGGTCATCGCGCTGCAGCCGGACGCGGCGCGGCTGGGGACGGCGAGCTTGCCGAGCTTCATGGCGGCGCAGAACGCCGTGCTCACCGTGCGGCAAGACGAGGCGACCCCGCTGGCGACCGATCCGGTGATCATCGAGCGCACCCTCTTGCCGCTGCGTCCGCGCACGCTGTCGACCCGCGCGCGGCCGCCGCAGGGAACGCCGGATCAGCGGCTGGCGGCGATCACCGGCGGCGCGGCCGGCACACGCACGCGCGGGAAGATGGTCGAGGGGAGCCCGGCGGAGGCTGCGGAGGCGATCGTGACGTTCCTCCGCGAGCGCAACCTCCTCGACGCTCCGACGACGACGTGACGTCCGCGGCGGCGGTCGCGACCGTCGTCTCCGCCGCGCAGGCGGTGAAGGCGGTCG
>JAMFST010000998.1 GCA_026225435.1 Labilithrix luteola | reverse complement strand
CGCTTCGAGGAACGCGAGCACGGAGTCCGCGGGGCTCGCACCCGCAGGCAGCGCCACGTCTCCGTTCAAGGGTGCCGCGAAGTCGATCGTCTTGTAGGTGGGGTCCTCGTGAACGATCCAGGCGACCCCGGTCGCGGCCTGCAGGGCGCCCGCGACGCCGGTGGTGGGTGCTGCTGACGACCCTGAGCTCTGCGAGCTGCTGCAACCCGCGGAAATGCACGCGATGAAGGACAGCGCGGTCACCGAGACCAGCGCGATTCCACGTTTCATCGTTCGCATTCGAGACCTCAGGGAAAGAGTGAGCAAGGACCGACCCGGACTGAAATGGACGGTCCTCGCCAGGTTTCATTCTAGCGGACAGTTCCCCCATCGACGGCGCAGGTCCCGCCGTCGGCGTCGAGATCGACGGCGCCGAAGCGGTAGGCCGGCGCCTTGCCGACGTCGAAGCTGCACAGCCCCAGCGTACGCAAGTACATCGGCGACTGCACGCCGGAGAAGTCGAAGGTGAGCGCTGTCGCGCCCGCTGGCACCTGCACGGTGTAGGAGCGGAGAACGCTATCCGGCGGCCGCACCTTGCCGCCGGTGGGGTCCGGGATGGTGGCCGTCTTCAGCACGCAGCTGTCGAAGATCGTGATCGCCTGTCCGTCGACGGTGGCGCGAATGCCGACCCGATCGGCCTCCTGGTACGTGGCGAGGTCGACGGCGAGGCTCGTCGCGGCCGCGCCGTCGGGGTCGAGCGAGGTCACGGTGTAGGTCGAGCCGTCGGTCGCGTCGTTCAGCTCGAAGCCGCTGGCACAGCACATCGAGACGTCGGGAGCGACCGCCGAACCGGACGGATACACCGCCGTCGTCCCCGGGCAGGCGCCCCCGTCGAGCAAGCCCGTGACCTCGTGAACCCCATCGGTCGTCGCCAGCGCCGTGCTGCCCCCATCTCCGCTGGCGCCGTCGGCGCCACCGCCGTCCACGCACGTGGAATCGAGGCAATCGTCGAGCAACGGAGGTTCATCCCCGCTCCGGCCGCCGCAGGCGGCAAGGGAACACACGACGAACAGAGGAACCAGAGCTTGGAGGGAAAGGGGCAAAACGAACCTCGGCGGGCCTGAGAGGAAGATGACTTCCCCCCCTGGGCCCGCCGGATCCGTTCCGTTGCAAAAATAAAACGAACTCTACTGCTGCTTGCGCTGGAACGCCGGGACGTCCCAGTCGTTGTCGTAGCTGCTCGGGAAGCTCGACGCGACGCGTGAGTGCGGGCCGGACGCGGGCGCCTGCTGCGTGGCGACGCGGGTCTGCGAGGGGGCGACGCGGGCGTCGTGCGCGTTCTGGATGCGACGCGACGAGAGCTGCTCCTGGACCGCCGGGAGGCGGGTGGACGGCGGCGGGCCGTAGGACTGCGGCGCGTGCTGCGCGTAGCCCTGGTGGTTGCCGTGGCTCGCGTGGCCGACGTTGGTGTGACCGTGGGACAGCTGCGAGTGCTGCGTCTGCGGGTGGCCGAAGCTGGTCTGGCCGTGCTGCGGCTGGCCACGCGAGACGCCGCTCATGTGGGAGCTGCTCGAGATCTGCGCCGGGACCTACACCATGCGGTTGCCGCTGGCGGCGTGATCGGCGCGCGCCTGGCGCTCGGCCTCGTCGAAGCCGGTGGCGATGACGGTGACCTTGACGTTCTCGCCGAGCGACTCGTCGACGCTGGCGCCGAAGATGATGTTCGCGT
>JAMFST010000997.1 GCA_026225435.1 Labilithrix luteola | reverse complement strand
CCGTCAGCCGGGCGGGGCGGGCACTTTTTTTCGAGCAGGAGGCGGCGGCGATGGCGAACATGGGTTTCGGGAGCAACGGTGGAACTTCGGGCATGAAGGCGCGCGCAAACACGACGGCTGCAGCGACCGCGGGCACGAGCGGCGCGAAGAGCGCGACCGGCAACGTGAACGGCAAGAAGAAGCCGAAGAGCGCTGATGGGCTGCCGCGTGCGGAGCGCGTCCGCGGCGTCGGTCTCGAGCGCCTCTACACCCGCGTGGGCACCGATCCGCTCGACGCCGGCTCGCCTCTCGACGTCCGCGCCCTGCCCGGGCAGGTCGGGTATGGCGACACGCTCGTCTACGAGCGCCGCTCCAGCGTCATCATGAACCCGGACGGTTCCATCGTCTTCAAGATGGAAGGGGCCGAGATCCCCAGCGGCTGGAGCCAGCTCGCCACCGACATCGTCATCTCCAAGTACTTCCGTAAGGCCGGCATCCACGGCGACAAGGAAGTGGGCGAGAAGAGCGTGCGCCAGGTCGTGCATCGCATCGCGCACACCATCCGCAAGTCGGGCGAAGCGGCAGGTGCTACAGGTGAAAAAGCGCGCCGCTACTTCGCCTCCAAGGCCGACGCCGACACCTTCGAGGCGGAGCTGTCCTTCCTCCTCGTGCACCAGTACGGCGCCTTCAACTCCCCGGTCTGGTTCAACTGCGGCCTCTGGCACGAGTACGGGATCGAAGGCTCGGGCGGCAACTGGGCCTGGGACGAGGAGCTGCAGACCTGCACCGAGACGGCCAACGCCTACGAGCGTCCGCAGTGCTCGGCGTGCTTCATCCAGGAGGTGAAGGACGACCTCATGTCGATCTACGACCTGGTCAAGAGCGAGGCGCGCCTCTTCAAGTACGGGTCGGGCACCGGCTCGAACTTCAGCACCATCCGCGGCAAGCAGGAGAAGCTCTCCGGCGGCGGCACGTCGAGCGGCCTCATGAGCTTCCTCGAGGTGTTCGACCGCGCGGCCGGCGCCACCAAGAGCGGCGGCACCACCCGTCGCGCGGCCAAGATGGTCTGCCTCGACGTCGACCACCCGGAGATCTTCGACTTCATCAACTGGAAGATCCGCGAGGAAAAGAAGGCCCACGCGCTCATCGCGGCCGGCTACGCCAGCGACTTCAACGGCGAGGCGTACCACACCATCAGCGGGCAGAACTCGAACAACTCGGTCCGCGTGACCGACGCGTTCATGAACGCGGTGCAGGCGGGCGGCAACTGGCAGACCATCTCGCGCACCACCGGCGCGGTCGTCGACACCTTCGAGGCGAAGGAGCTGTGGAACCAGCTCGCCCAGGCCGCCTGGGGATGCGCCGACCCCGGCGTGCAGTACGACACCACCATCAACAAGTGGCACACCTGCCCGAACACGGCGCGCATCAACGCGAGCAACCCGTGCTCGGAGTACATGTTCCTCGACGACTCGGCCTGCAACCTGTCGAGCGTGAACCTCATCAAGTTCCTCCGCGCCGACGGCTCGTTCGACGTCGAGGGCTACCGCCACGCCTGCCGCGTGTTCCTCCTCGCGCAGGAGATCCTGGTCGATCTCTCGAGCTACCCGACCAAGGACATCGCCAAGAACAGCCACGACTACCGCCCGCTCGGCCTCGGCTACGCCAACCTCGGCTCCATGCTGATGCAGATCGGCCTGTCGTACGACAGCGACGAGGGGCGCGCGGTCGCCGCGGCGCTCACCGCCATCATGTGCGGCCACGCCTACAAGACCAGCGCCGACATCGCCGCCAGCAAGGGGGCGTTCGCCGGCTACGCCAAGAACCGCGAACCGATGCTCAAGGTCATGCGCATGCACCGCGACGCGGCCTACGCCATCGACCGCGAGGCCTGCATCATGCCGGGCGATCCGATCGACGCGGAAGCCGCGCGCGGGAAGAAGGGCGTGCCGGGCACCTTGTACAAGGCGGCTTGCGAGGACTGGGACCGCGCCGTCGCGCTCGGCGAGCAGTTCGGCTACCGCAACTCGCAGGTCACCGTCCTCGCGCCGACCGGCACCATCGGTCTGCTCATGGATTGCGACACCACCGGCATCGAGCCGGACTTCGCCCTGGTGAAGTTCAAGAAGCTCGCCGGCGGCGGCTACTTCAAGATCGTCAACCAGTCGGTGCCGCCGGCGCTCAAGCGCCTCGGCTACTCGGAGGCGGAGCAACGCGAGATCGTGGCCTACGTCAGCGGGACGAACACCCTGCTCGGCGCGCCGCAGGTCAACCGCCGCACGCTCAAGGAGCACGGGCTCACGTCGGAAGACCTGGCGAAGGCGGAGGCGGCCATCCCCGGCGTCTTCGATCTCGACTCGGCCTTCGGCGCCTGGGTCCTCGGCGAGGAGACGTTCGATCGCCTCGGCGCGACCAAGGAGCTCCGCTCGAAGAAGGGCTTCAAGCTCCTCGAGCACGTCGGCTTCAGCCGCGCGGCCATCGACGAGGCGAGCGAGACCATCGTCGGTCGCATGACCATCGAGGGGGCGCCCTACCTGAAGCAGGAGCACTACCCGATCTTCGACTGCGCCAACCGCTGCGGCTCCATCGGCGAGCGGTACCTCGCGCCGATGAGCCACGTGAAGATGATGGCGGCGACGCAGCCGTTCCTCTCGGGCGCCATCTCCAAGACGGTCAACCTGCCGAACGACGCCTCGGTGGAGGACGTCGCCAAGATCTACGAGGAGGGCTGGCGCCTCGGGCTCAAGGCGGTCGCGCTCTACCGCGACGGATGCAAGGCCTCCCAGCCGCTGTCCACCTCGTCGAAGGACGCGAAGGACAAGAACGCGGACGACAAGGCAGCCGCGAAAAAGCGCACCACCGACGACGTCGCTGCGGCCGCCGCAGCGGCCACACTGAGCGCCAAGACGGTCGAAGTCGCCGTCCCGAACGTCGCCGCGTTCCGCACCGTCGACGGGATGATCTCCCCGACCCAGGCGCTCGCACCGATGCCGCAGACGAGCGCGCCGCAGGAGCCGCAGCAGCTCACCCTGCAGGTGAACCCGCCGGGGACGCGCCCCTTCGGCCTGCGCATCCGCCTGCCGAAGAAGCGCAGCGGCTTCACGCAGGAAGCGCGCGTCGGCGGTCACAAGATCTTCCTCCGCACGGGGGAGTACGAGGACGGCACCCTCGGCGAGTTCTTCATCGTCATGCACAAGGAAGGCGCCGCCTTCCGCAGCCTGATGAACTGCTTCGCCATGAGCGTGTCCATCGGCCTGCAGCACGGCGTGCCGCTCTCGACGTACGTGGAGCAGTTCACCTTCACGCGCTTCGAGCCGCAGGGGCAGGTCGAGGGGCACCCGAACATCAAGCTGGCGACCTCCATCGTCGACTACCTGTTCCGCGTCCTCGGGGTCGAGTACCTGCACCGCTACGACCTGGCGCACGTGAAGCCGGCGGGAGACGACAAGACCATCGACGGCCAGGACGGCACGCCGAGCATCCCGGCGCCTCCGTCTGCGGCCACGCTGGCTCCGGCGGTGGCGGTGGCCGCAGCGCCCGTCGCCGCGCTCAATCACACGCGGGAAGCCACGGCTCGCAGCGCGCAGATGAGCGAAGGGCTCGGCGCCAAGTCGGCCGACGTGACGACCACCACCACGCTGGGCATGGTCCCGCCGGGCAGCTCGGCGCTCGATGCACAGCTCGAGGAGATGATGGGCGACGCCCCGGTCTGCGACGTCTGCGGCCACATCACCGTCCGCAACGGCGCTTGCTACAAATGTTTGAACTGCGGCAACAGCATGGGTTGCTCCTGAGCGCCTAGCCGTCGCCTCACCAGGCTGAAAACGAAGGCCCTGCTTCCTCACGGAGGCGGGGTCTTTCGCTTTCGGGAAAGGGGTGCACATGACGCGGGAGAGCGGGTACGCTCGGCGACGTGATGAAAGACTCGAGATTCGTCGTGCGCCCGCTGTTCGTCGTTGGCTTCGGGATGATCCTGCCGCTGCTCGCCGGCTGTCCCAAGAAGCACGAGGACGCGCCCGATGCGGGGCCCGTCGCGGTCGCCGTGGTGCCCGACGCGGCGCCGGTGGTGCTCGATCTGGCGGATGCCCCCGACGCCGAGGTCGCGGCGGTGGATGCCGGTCCGGCCAAGCACGCCACCGGTCCGGCCGGTGGCGGTAACGCCGCGCGCATCAAGCAGTGCTGCGCGGCCATCCGGCGCGACGCCAAGGGCATGGGCAGCTCGCCCGAGGCGAACATCCTCATCGGCGTCGCCACCCAGTGCGACATGGCCGCCGCCCAGTCGGGCGCCAGCGGCACCGCGCCGGAGATGGCCGTCGTGCGGAACATGCTCCACGGCCGCAACCTGCCGGCCCTCTGCGCGGGCCTTTAGAGCGAAGCTCTCTGGCGGTAGAAGCTACTTCTCCATCGAGACGCGGACCTCTTTGATCGCGTCGGCGAGGACGTCCACGGACATCGTCTTCTTCGCGCCCGCAGGCGTGGAGAGGACGAGGGTGTGGTGGCCGGCGGGGACCTCCTCGCCGAAGACGTAGCCGTTGCCGAGCACCTCGCCGTTGTCGAGGATCTGGTCGCACTTGGGGAGGCACACCACGGTGAGCTTGCCGGTGCCGGCCGCGGGCGCAGCGCTCGCCGAGGCGGCCGGACGGACCGCAGGCACGGCGACGCCCGACGCGATCGGTGACGCGATCGGTGACGCGATCGGTGACGCGGATGCGGTGGCCGACGCGGAGGCTTGTGGCCGCACCGCCACCGCCACCGCCACCATCGCGGCAGGCGCGCTTGCGCTCGCGGTGTCCGCGGGCGGCTCCGCGGTCGTCGACGGGGACGCCGCGGTGGCCGGGCTCGTCGCCACGATCGTCTCCGGCGTGGCCGTCACCGCGGGCGGCGGCGCGGTGCTCGCCGTCGTCGGTGCTCCGGCCGGCGGAGGTGCACTGTCCGGCGAGGAGCGCACCATCATCGTGGCCGCGAAGGCGACCGCCGCCACGGCGACGGCGAGCAGCGACAGCACGACCGGCGAGCGCATGCGCGAACGCGCCGGGGGCACGACGTCGGCCTCCACGGAGACGCCGATCGCGGAGCTCGCCAGGGTCGCGG
>JAMFST010000996.1 GCA_026225435.1 Labilithrix luteola | reverse complement strand
GAGCCGCTGGCTCGCCAAGGTGGCCCACCTGCACGCCTTCGTGGTCGACGTCGCGCCGCGCACCCCGCAAGCGCGCCGCCGGCTGCAGCTGCAAGACGCGCCTTCCGACGCTAGCGAGTAGCGCCGGGGACGATCCCCTCGGCCTGCGCCCTCTTGAGGACCTGCAGGGCGCGGGTACGGAGGAACGCGGGAAGCGGATCCGGCGGCCGCGGTTGCGGCGAGTCGAGGGGCAGGAGCGGCAGGTTCGACTCGAGCAGGGTCCACTCCCCGCTGGTGTCGACGACGTGCGCCTCCGGCTCGAGCGCCTTCGTGGTCACCATCGCCAGGAGCGGCGTGCGCGAGTGCACCAGCAGGTAGCGGAAGAGGTGCAGGTCGTAGGGGGGTGAGAGGTCGAGCGAGCTCACCGACATCCGCGCCCGCACCTCGTCCCAGCGGAAGCGCGGGTCGAGCCGTGCCGGCGCGATGATCGACTCCGTGAACGAGAAGATCACCCGCCCGCCGCGCTCGGGCATCAGCCGGCACGCGGCGGTCGAGGCGTTGAAGATGCGGTCCCCCGGGTCGATGTCCGCTTCGATGTAGGCGACGGAGGAGCTCATCGCGATCTCGGGGATCAGCTTGTCGAGCTCCCGCGCGCTGCGGCCCGACTCCTCGAACTGTGGCCAGTCGACCAGGAGGAGCCCGAGCGGCAACGTCGCGGCGATGAGCTTGTTGAGCAGCGACGCCGGCCGCCGGGTCACCTGCGGTGCCAGTGCCAGCGCGAGGAGCGCGTACGCCGGGTGGTAGAAGCGCTGGTTGAACATCGTGCCCCCTGCCATCCCGTAAGGCGCGACGAAGAAGGCGATGCCGCTGAGGACGGCCACGATCTCGTAACGAAACCGGTGAACGAACGGGGCGAGGGGTCGCGGCCAGTGAAGCCGAAGCGCCTGCGTCTCGCGCGCTCGCCAGCGCTCCGCGGCGAAGAGCGCGATGCCGGCCATCGCGAGCGAGAACAGCGCCGTCCTCGAGACGACGTCGAGCGGACCGGTGAGCGTCGCCGGCACCTCCGCGAGGTTCGTCAGAGGTGAGTGGAACTCCGTCGCCGCGAACCCCCCGGCCTCGGCGCTACCGGCCAGTCGCGCCTGCGCCGCCAGGTGGAGGAAGAAGATGGCCACGGCGATGCCGAGGGGCGCGAGCCGCATCATGGTCTCCTTCGCTCGCAGCGGGTGGCCCAGGGTGAAGACCAGGACGGCCGACGCCGCGACGACCATCACGCTCTCGTGCGCGAGGTAGAGAAGGACCATCCATCCGCCGCTGGCGAGGATGCCGCGCATCGACGGCCGGTCCGCCGCGCGATCCAGCCCGGGCAGGGCGAAGAAGAGCACGGCGAAGCCGACCAGGTTGGCGACGAGCCCCCAGAAGTAGCCCCACCCGAGCGCCAGCGGCGACAGGAGCAGCGCCGCCCACGGCGAGACGCCCATGTGGCGAGCGAGTCTTCCTCCCCCGGCGAGGATCCCCACCTGCGCTCCGGCGACGACCAGCTTGACCGCCCAGTCGACGCCCACGAGGTACGAGAGCGCCCAGGCAACGAGGTGGAAGAGCTGGTTCGGGTGCCCGAGATTGAGGTGATAGAGGTCCGGCGGGAAGTAGGCCGGATCGCCCAGGTGCCGCAGCACTCCGATGACGCCTACGTGGAGCGGCAGGTCGCTCATCGGAGGAAACGCCGTGATCAGCGTGGGCAGCGCGAGAAACGTCCCGGCGATCACCGGGGCGACCGCGGAGGTCTTCCACCAGGGAGTCGTGGACATGCGGCTCAGGGAGCGGGAGCCGGGCTCTCGCCGGCGTCACCGTCCAGCCCGTCCGCTCCGGGCTCGGTGTCTTCGGGGAGCGCGACGTTCGCGGGGGCGGGCGTGCCACGGTCGCGAAGCGCTGCGATGACCTGGCGGATCCTCCATCCGAGCGTGTGCGGTGCGGGGGATGGCAGCGGGATCTCGGG
>JAMFST010000995.1 GCA_026225435.1 Labilithrix luteola | reverse complement strand
GCCCAGCCGCTGGGCATCGCCTTCCAGCTGCGCGACGACCTGCTCGGCACCTTCGGCGACCCGAAGGCGACGGGCAAGCCCGCCGGGAACGACCTGCGCCGCGGCAACCGCACCACCCTGGTGAACGACGCGGCGACGCGCGCGCACCCGCTCTTCTCCCGCGTCTTCGGCAACGAGGACGCCGCCGAGGAGGAGGTCGCCGCGCTCATCGCCCACCTGCGATCGAGCGGCGCGGAAGCCCGCGTCGAGGCGCGCATCGCCGTGCTGTGCGCCGAGACGCGCGCGGCGCTGGACACGGCAGACCTGACCGCCGCCGGCAAGGCGCACCTGGCGCAGATCGCCGACGCGATGACCGCGCGCAGCCTCTGACGTGCGCGCGTCGCTGATCGCGCTCGTCACCGCGGCGGCGAGATCTGCTCACACCGCGGATGCTGCTGTCGCACACCAGCGGCCTGGTGAACTGGCGCTGGATCAACGACGACAAGAAGCTCGACTTCAAGTTCGCGCCCGGCAGCCGCTTCGCGTACTCCGGCGAGGGGATCCAGGTCCTCCAGCTGATCGTCGAGGAGCAGACCGGCGAGCCGCTCGCGCCTCTCCTGCAGCGCCGCGTCTTCGACCGCTTCGGGATGAAGGACACGAGCATGGTCTGGCGAGACGACTTCGCCGGACGTGCCGCGGTGGGTCATGACGCCGACGGAAAGCCCGTCCCGCACCACCAGCGCCGCCACGCCCGCGCCGCCGGCTCGATGGACACGACCGCGCACGACTACGCGCTCTTCCTCGCCGCCGTCCTCCGTGGCGAAGGGCTCTCCCCTGCCTCGGCGCGCGCCATGCTGTCGCCCCAGGTCGCCATCGTCTCGCCGCAGGAGTTCCCCGCTCAGTGGCCGGGCGAGACCACGGTGAACCGCGCCATCGACCTATCCAACGGGCTCGGCTGGGGGGTCTTCCGCTCGTCGCGCGGGCCGGCGTTCTTCAAGGAGGGGCACGACGACGACACCAACAACGTCGCCCTCGGGTTCACCGCCTCGCAGAGCGGCGTCGTCATCCTGGCCAACAGCGGCAACGGCGAGCGCATGTTCGCCCCGGCGATCGAGCGGCTCTTCGGCCCGACCTGCCTCCCCTGGTTCTGGATGGGATACATCCCCTACGACCGGCCCGATCTCGCCTCCTCGTCGGCCCGCGAGCGCCCGCCGCCCCCCTGCCAGCCTCCCCACTAGTTTTTCCGCGCAAGCGCGAGCGATCATCGCTAGATTGCCCGCCTCGATGAGCGCCCCCCCGGATCCCGCAGCACAAGAAGCCTTGCGGCGGACACCGATGTACGAGAGCCACGTGCAGCTCGGCGGGCGCATCGTCCCCTTCGCCGGCTGGGAGATGCCCGTCCAGTACAGCGGCATCGTCGACGAGCACCAGGCGGTGCGCACCGCCGCCGGCCTCTTCGACGCCTCGCACATGGGCGAGCTGTCGCTCACCGGCGAGTACGCCCGCCAGGTCATCGACTACGTCATCACCGGTGACGCCTCCAAGCTCACCGACGGCCAGGCGCTCTACACCTGCGCGCTGAACGAGGACGGCAAGATCCTCGACGATCTCATCATCTACCGCGCGGCCGAGGAGCGCTGGCTGGTCGTCTGCAACGCGTCCAACCGCGAGAAGATGGTCGCCGTCTTCTCCAAGGCCGCGGCCAACCACTGCGAGCTCTCCGACAAGAGCGACGAGACGGCGCTCATCGCGCTGCAGGGGCCCAAGGCCTTCGCCGTGCTCGCCCAGATGGGGCGCGACGCGGCCGGTCTCGTCGAGCTCAAGTCGTTCCATTTCCGCGACGCCATCGTCGGCAACGTCCGCGCGACCGTCGCGCGCACCGGCTACACCGGCGAGGACGGCGTGGAGATCTTCTGCGCCTGGAGCGACGCGAAGGCGCTGTGGGACCAGCTCATCGAGGTGGGGCGCCCGCTCGGCCTCAAGCCCGCCGGCCTCGGCGCGCGAGACACCTTGCGGCTGGAGGCGCGCCTGTCGCTCTACGGCAACGAGATCGACGAGACGACCAACCCGTTCGAGGCCGGTCTGTCCTGGATCGTGAAGATGGACAAGGACACGTTCGTCGGCAAGCCGGCGCTGGAAGCGATCAAGGCGCAGCCCGCCGAGCGAAAGCTGGTCGGCTTCGAGGTGACCGGCCGCGGCGTCGCGCGTCACGGCTACCCGCTCAAGGACGCCGAGGGGCGGGT
>JAMFST010000994.1 GCA_026225435.1 Labilithrix luteola | reverse complement strand
CGTCGCGCGGCCGGGTCCGCATGCCGCCGGCAGCATCTGCCCGACCTGCCAGCGCGGTTACCCACCTGGGGTACGCGTGTGCGCAGTCGATGGCGACGAGCTGGCGCCGGCGCCGCTGGTGCGCGCCCCCGCGGTCACGAGCCGAGGAAAGATCTGCCCGACATGCGGCTCACGCTTCGAAGGAGCGGCCGCATTCTGCGGGAAAGACGGCACGCTGCTCGTCCTCCTCAATTGAGACGTCCTTTCGCAAGCTGGCGCGTCCATGCGGTGTCGGCATCGACATCCGTCCGCGGGTTCCTTGCTCGAAGTTTTTCCGTCTCGCTATACTCACGATCGCTCAGGTTTTTGGCCGCGACGACAGGACCCTCGTACCGGATGGTCGCTCACGCCCCGTCACAGGCATCTGTTTTTTGTTTCCCTCGGAGTGAGGACGTCACGCGATGAAGATTTCGTGCCAGTCGTGTGCAGCCAAATACACGATCGCGGACGAGAAGGTCGTCGGCAAGATCGTGAAGATTCGCTGCAAAAAATGCAGCGCCACGATCGTCATCAACGGCAATGACACGGCGGCGCTCGCAGCCGGTGGTGCAGATACGTCCGGCATGCCGGACTTCGCGCCCACCGAGTCCGTGGCGGGCGAGCCATGGACGGTCAACGTCGCCGATGGCGATCAACGCACGCTCACCATCAGTGAGATCGTGCAGCTGTACAAGGCGGGGATCATCGTCGAGGACAGCTACTGCTGGCGCGACGGGATGGGGGACTGGCTCCCTCTCCGCGAGATCGAGACGCTCCACGGCGCCTGCACGGCGCGCTCGACCATCGAGCCGGATCTCGAGGCGGGCATCGCCCGTCCCGAGTTCGGGAGCAACACCTCGCTCGAGGACGCGCCCACCGCAGCCATGTCGGGGGCGGCGAGCGCAGCGCTCGCTCCTCAGGCTTCGCCGGCGGCCTCGCCCGTCTTCAGCGATGCTCCGGCTCCGGCGGCCGCACGGCGCGTCGGTGGAGGCCGCGCAGGCGGAGCCGATCTCTTCGGCGCCGTGGCCAAGGCCGGCGGCGACGACGACGTGATGACCAGCGTCCCCATGAGCGGGGCGGGTGCACGCGCGTCGGCCGGCGGCGGTGGCGGCGAGCTCGAGGAGCCGAAGCTCACCGGGCAGCGCAACGAGAGCAGCGTGCTCTTCTCGCTCAGCGCCCTCACCGAGAAGGCGCCCGACGCGCCCTCCTCGACCAAGCAGACCGAGGGCTCCGGTCTCATCGACATCCGTGCGCTCGCCGCTCCGCGCTCCGGCCCGGTCGACAGCGGCCGCGGCAAGGTCGACGACATCATGAACCTCGGCGGCGGCGGAGCGTTCAGCGCTGCGCTCGCGGCGCCGGTCCTCGCGCCTCCTCCGGTCGGCGTCGAGGCCAGCTTCGACCACGCGGCGCCCGCCGCGGCCAAGTCGAACAAGGCGATCGTGTTCGCCATCATCGGCGCCGCGCTGTTCCTCGGCCTCGTCATGGTCTTCATGATGACCAAGAGCGGCGGCGACAAGGACAAGACGGCGAGCACCGGTCCGAACGGGGTCGGCATGCCGGCGGGCGGCTCGCTCGCCGACAACAACGGCACCGGCGCGACGACTCCGACGCCGCCCACCGGCGGTGATCCGGCGGCAGCGGCGGCCACTTCGGCCGCCCCGTCGACGGCGGCGGCACCTGGCACCGGCCAGCCGCTCGCGGTCGCCCCTTCTCCGGGCAAGTCGAGCTCGGGCAGCTCCGGCCACACGACCGCGTCGCGCAACAGCGGCGGCCAGGACAACACGCCGGATCCCACGCCCGCTCCGCCGCCCCCGCCGGCGGCGAAGCCGAACATGAACGACGCGCTCAAGCAGTTCGGCGACAACGGCGGCAACAGCGGCTCGTCGGCGAATTCTGGCGGCGGGACCGCTCCGTTCGACCGCGGCGCTGCTGCCGCGGCGCTCGGCGCCGTCAACGTCGCCTCCTGCAAGAAGTCCGACGGACCGACCGGATCCGGCCACGTGTCGATCACCTTCGGCAGCAACGGGCAGGTGCAGACCGCGGTCGTCGACAGCCCGCCCTTCGAAGGAACCAGCGTCGGCGGCTGCGTCGCCGGGAAGTTCCGCGCCGCGCACGTCCCGTCGTTCTCCGGCGGCGCACAGCGCGTCGGCAAGTCCTTCACCATCAACTGAGGCGGTTCGGATGCGCCGGGGACTCGTAGCGACTGGGTTAGTCGCGGCGGTCCTCGGCGTTTCGTCTTTTGTGCGTGCCGATGACGCGCGGCCGGCGTGGAGCTGGCCGCAGACGACGCACTCGCCGCACCGGCAGCCCGCGCGGGACGTGGCGGAGGAGATCGCGCCGCTGCTCGTGCGCTGCGGGGTTCCCGACGCGGCGCTGAGCCAGGTGGCGCGCGCGCTCGTGGCTCGCAAGCTGGCCACCGGCGAAGGGCCGGCGCAGGAAGAGGTCGAGGCCGAGCTGCGCGCCGCGGGCGAGCCGCACGTGTGGCCCAAGGCGTGGGTCGTCTCT
>JAMFST010000993.1 GCA_026225435.1 Labilithrix luteola | reverse complement strand
GAGATCGGTCTGCCCGTCGGTCTCCACGCGGGTCGTCGCGTGAGCCGGGGCGCGCGCCTCGATCTTCAGCGCCACGCCGTGCGCGCCGATCAACGTCGCCTCGCCGCGCGAATCGGTGAAGGCGGTGGTCCGCAGCGGCGTCGCCGGATCGAGCGACTCGGCCCCCAGCTGCACCATCGAGAGCGGGAAGCCGCGGTCGTCGGTGACGCGCACGTGCAGCGGCGGGCGCGCCTCAGGCAACGTCACCAGGAGATCGCGCCGGCCGCGCTCGGGGATCTCCACCGGCATGCGCACCTCGGCGGAGAGCGCCAAGGGGTCCCGCGAGACGAGCAGGATGGCGTTCTCCGGCACGGAGGCGAAGGCGAAGGTCCCGTCGGTCGCTGTGCGCGTGGAGTGCTCGAAGGCGCCGCCGCTCATCCCCGGGGTGCTCGCGGCGAGCGACACGCGCGCGCCGGCGACCGGGCGCGATCCCTCGTCGACCACCCTCCCCTCGAGCGCACCGCCGGACGACAGGACGAGCGTGACCTCCGGACCGACGCTGGTGCCGCTACCGGCGCCCGGCTCGAGGAGCACGATCTCGCTCATCCCCTCGACGTACTGCGGATGCCGGGCGAGCACGCGCACGCGCCCCGGCGGGATCGGCGCCACGTGGAAGGTCCCGTCCGCGCGACTGACCCACGGCTCGCGCGGCGGACCGGTCGGTGTGGCGGGCAACGGCGCCGGCGGGAACCCTGACGACGGCAGGCTCGGAGGCGGCGTGCTCGTCGCGCCGAAGCTCGCGGCCGACAGGTGCGGGATCGGCGGCACCGGCCCGGGCATCACGCCGAGCTCCCCCGCGGCCACCAGCGGCACCGGCCCGGCGAGCGTGGCGTCGAAGGTGGTGCGCCGGAAACGCTCGCGCTGCGGATCCTCGTCGATGGGCGCACCGGTGACGTCGGTGCCCACCACCTGCAACGTCGCGCCGGCGATGGGCACACCGCGCGTGTCGACCACCCGCCCGCGGATCTCCCCGCCGCGAAGGAGCGAGAGGCGCGACTCGCCGCTGTCGGTGGCGGCGCGCAGCACGCTCCCCGGCACGAAGCCCTCGGCCTCGGCGCTGACGCGGAAGTCCCCGCGGGCGAAAGGCCCGACGTGCGCGCGCCCCGCCCCGTCGCTGAGCGCCTCGCGCGGGAACGGCGAGATCCCCGACTCCACCACCGTCACCCGCGCTCCGGCGATCGGCGGCGCGTCGGCGGCGTTGCCGTCGGTCACGTGCACGTCGACGAAGCTGCCCGGCGTGAGATGCAGCACCACCCGCTTCTCCTCGCCGCGCGTGAGCACCACGCCGAGCTCGACGCCGGAGGCGAAGGCGTCGTTCCAAGCCTCGAGCGCGTACGAGCCGGCCGGCAACGACGAGACACGCGCACCTCCCGGAGTGGTCAGCTCGGTCACCCGCGGCGGCCACAGCGACGAGCCGGCGATGCGCACGTGCGCGCCCATCGCCTCGGTGCCGCCCGGCTCGAGCACGTCGACGAGCAAGGTGCCGAGCTTGCGCAAGGTGAGCCGCACGCGCTCCCCGGCGCGGACCGAGCGATTGGTCGCCGCCTCGTACCCGCCCGCGCGCCCCACGAGCACGAAGCGATCGCCCGCCAGCCTCCCCACGTGCGCGAACCCCTGCGTGTCGGTGCGCGCGCCGACCGGCAACGGATCGGCCCCGGTCGTCTCCAGCTCGGCGCCGGCGATGGGCGCGCCGCTCTCGTCGACGACGTCCACGTCGACCGCGCGCTCCGGCAGCAGGGTGAGCGTCACCTCACGCGGCGCGGGCGACGCCGTGAGCACCAGGTGCGTGGAGGCGCGTGCGAGGCCGGAATCCGTGGTCGCGGTCACCCATGTGTCCCCCTCCGGCAGGTGCACGGTCGAAGATCCGCGCGCGTCGCTGTCCACCTCGGCGGCGCGGTGGGCCACGTTCTGCACGAAGGTGAAGACCGCGAGGTGCGCACCGGGCACGGCGCTCCCGCTCCCGTCGCGGGCGAGGATGGTCAGCAGCGCGGGGCGCTCGGTCCCAGGTGGAAGGATGGCGGTCGGCGCTTCGAAGACGATCTGCCGCAGCGGCGCGTCGGTCAGCGAGCCGGTCGCAAGAAACAAGGCGACACAGACGAGCGCGACCTGCGCGAACCGACGGAATGGCTGGAGCTGCCCCACGTTCCTCTACACGGTCGCATGTAACCGTCGCGCACGTAACCGATCGCGCCGCCGCTTTCTTCTGCTCTGCGCCCCGCGTGCTACGGTTTCACCATGGGGCGTGTTGCTGGCCGCGGCTCGGGGGTCTCGGTCGGGGTGATGGTCACGCTCGGGGCGGTGGTCATGACCGGCGTGGGCAGCATGGCCGCGTGCAGCTCGGGCAACGAGCCCGGCTTGCTCGGCTCGGCGTTCAACTCAGCCGGCATCGCTGGCGGCGGAGGCAGCAGCGACGCGGGCAGCTCCAGCACGGTGTCGCTGAGCACCTCGGACAACGCGCTCCCCGGGTGCGGCGTCGGTCCGGATGGCGGCGTGTGCGGCTGCACGGACATCGCGCCGCTCGGCGATCCGCCGAACCTCTATTACGTGCTCGATCGCTCCGGCAGCATGGCCACCGACGGCAAGTGGACCACCGTCCGCACCGTCGTGAGCAACGTCATGGCGGCCATCGGCCCGCGCGGCCTGTTCGCCGCCACGGTCTTCCCGGCGAGCACCGCCTCGGACACCAACGCGGACGCGTGCGACACCGGCAACCAGGTCTTCCCGCTCACCCCCGGCGACTCACCGCCCGGCACCAAGGGGGCGAACTACCAGAAGTTCCTCGCCTCGCTGGCGCTGCAGCCCGCCGGAGGCACACCGACGGCGGCGACGCTCGCCTCGCTCATCCAGCCGCTGCGGGCGCTGACGGGCAAGACCTTCGTCATCCTCGCCACCGACGGCGCCCCCAACTGCTCGGACGAGAGCTCGTGCTCCAGCGCCGAGTGCACCCTCAACATCGAGTCGGACGACGGGTGCTCGCCGGCCACCGGCAGCTGCTGCGTGCCTCCGGAAGGTATCGGCTCCAACTGCCTCGACGCGCAGGCCACCGTCGACTCGATCACCGCGCTGAAGAACGCCGGCATCCTCACCTACGTGATCGGCATCCCTGGCAGCGAGGCGTACCAGAGCTCGCTCGACGAGTTCGCCATCGCCGGCGGCACCGGCCGCGGCTCCGAGCCGCAGTACTACGCCGTCAGCACCACCGATCAGACCGCCATCCAGACCGCGCTGCAGACCGTCGCCGCCAAGATCGTCGGCACCTGCACGCTCACCCTCAGCGCCACGCCCCCCGACCCGAGCCTGGTGAACGTCTACTTCGACGAGACCATCGTGCCGCAGGACCCCGCCAACGGCTGGACCATCAACGGCGCCACCGTCACCCTCGTCGGCACGTCCTGCCAGTCGGTCCTCGACGGCAACGTCCTCGACGTCCGCGTCATCGCCGGCTGCCCCACCGTCCTTCGCTGAGGCGGCGCGAAGCTCGTATCAATTCGGCGCAGGAGAGCGTGCTCAGAAACCGTGGAGATGGCTGCAAAGCTAGGGAAGGCGAGGGAGCCGTACTTATGTACGGCGACCGACCCTGACCGACGATTTGCGGTCATATCCGCGGTTTATGGGCGCGCGCTCAGTGCAGGACGTGCCAGGCGCCGTCGTGCTCGATCATGGGGGGCTTGATCGACGCGTTGGTCGCGGCCACGTGCATGCCTGATTCGTCGGCGGAAGACGTCGGGGCGAGCACGCGCGCGGCTTCGATCGCTTCGAGCGCGGCGACGCGGTCCGCCTCGTCACTCGCCGCTTCCTCACGAGCCCACACTTCCAGCGTGGTGCGGGCGCGGCGACGGCGCGACACGTACGCCCAGACGAGCGCGATGGACGTGAGCACCCAGACGAACGAGCCGCCGGTGATCATCGGCCAGACGGTGTAGCGCTTGTCGAGATCCTGCCTCCACTCGTACTCGAGCTTGCGCATGTCGGTGCCGTAGGCGTCCCCGAGCGCGCGGTCGAAGACCTCTCCGCCCCGCACACGCTCGATGAGCGCGAGGGCGCGCTGATGATCGGCGCGCTTCAGGAGGAAGCGGACGAAGTCGGCCGACTCGGCGTAGGCGATGCTCACCTCCACCTTGTCGCTGGGGAAGCCGCGATCGAGCTCGGAGAGCGGGAGCAAGCTGCGCGAAAGCGTCGCGTCCCAGAGCGTGCGCAGGCGCAGGTAGCTGCTCTCTCCCGACTCGTAGACCGCCAGCCCCTCGTTGAACCAGCGCGGCACGTGCTGCCCCTGCACCGCGTCCTCGAGCGCCACGTGGGCCAGCTCGTGACGGAACACCTCGTCGAGGTTCGCCGCCTCGGCAGTGTCGGGGGCGCGCAGGCTGAGAAGAACCAGCTTCAGCGGCGGATAGGCCACGCCGGTCGCGTAGGCCGGCGGCGGCAGCCCCTCGGGCGCCAGCGCCGCCATCTCCTCCGGCGTGCGGGCGACGCGGACCTCGACGTGATCGAGCACGCGCTGCCCCAGCTCGACGCCGAGCTTCTCCTTCACCTCGGCCGCGGCAGTGACGAGCGGCGCCACCCGCTCCTCCGCCGCGGGGACGTACTTCACCACCAGCCAGCCGAGGTCACGCGTGGCGTAGTCGGGCGGCACCGGTGGGATGGAAACGCCGCTGGGGGCGACCACCAGCGGCACGTCCGGTGGGCTGGAGACGGACACGTCCGGATCGGCCTGGGCCACGCGCGCGATGCCGGTCCCGAGACCGACGACCATCAACCACAAGAACAGAAGCCGGAGCTTCCGGAGTGCCGCGCGACCCGAGACGATCATTTTGGGACCTGCAGTTG
>JAMFST010000992.1 GCA_026225435.1 Labilithrix luteola | reverse complement strand
TTCTCGGCGCCACCGAGGACGGTCTTCTCCTCCTCGACAGCGCCGCGCTGCTCGCAGGCAGCGCGATGGTCATCGACATCCCGCGCCGCGGAGGTGGCTCGCCAGCGGCGGCTCGCGAAGGTCGCGGGCACGGGAAAGAGCCCGCGTGAGCGACGACCCGCTGATCTTTCTACGCGCCATCTTCTGGGACGAGGTCGAGGACGCCCTCGAGGTGCTCGACCGCGAGGGGCTGACGGTCGCCCCCACCGCGCCGCTCGACGAAGCCAGCGCACGCGCGCGCTTCGACGAGGCGTACCGGCTGATGCACAGCCTCAAGGGGGCGGCGCGCGCGGTGGGCTTCGCCGACATCGAGGCGCTGTGCCACGCCGTCGAGGAGCACCTCGGCGCCATGGGACGCGAGGCCAGCTCGCTCGGCGTGGCGCCGGTGTTCGAGGCGGACGTCGCCCGCGCCTGCGACGCCTTGCGCGTGGCGCTGGGGGCGGCGAGGGCCGGCTCGACGGCGCAACACGGCGCCAGCGCAGCGGACGACGGAGCGCTCGCCCTGACCCGCGCCACCGCGGAGCTGGAGAATGCTCCGGCGCCGCGCGCGCAGCTGGCGGCGGCAGCTGCGGCTGGCCCAGGGGAAGCGGCCGGCGAGGAGACCATCCGCGTTCCGCTCACGCGGCTCGGTCGCCTGCTGCGGGCGAGCGATCGCCTCGTCGAGCAGCTGGCGGGACACGAGGAGGAGGCGCGCGTCTTCGACCAGCTCGATCAGGGGCTCTTCGACGCCATCGTGGAGCTGGGCAAGGCGCGGCGCGCGCTCGGCGGGAGCGACGCCGAGGCTCGCCGGGAAGCGCAGCGACGGATCGAGACGGCGCTGGCGGCGGTACGGGAGCTGACCCGGTGGAGCGTCGAGCGACGCGCGGCCGAGGGGCGCTGGCGGGCGAACCTCGACAGCTCCGGTAGCGCCATCGTCACCGAGACACGCGCGCTGCGGATGGTGCCTCTTGCCTCGCTCGGTCCGGCGCTGGAGCGCGCGGTGCTCGATGCGGGGCGCTCGCTGGGCAAGCGGGTCGCCTTCCGCTTCGAGCCGCACGAGGTCGAGCTGGACCGGAAGGTGCGCGACGGGCTGCGGGAACCGCTCTTGCACGCGGTGCGCAACTGCGTGGACCACGGACTCGAGATCGAAGACGAACGCGTCGCCCGGGGGAAGCCTCGCGCCGGCACGGTCACCGTCCGTGCCCGCGTCGCCGGCAGCGAGCTGGCGTTGCGCGTGGAGGACGACGGCCGCGGGGTCGACGAGGAGGCGCTGGCCGCTCTCGCCGCCGAGCGGGGGATCGATACCACCGATCTCGCGCGCCGCGATCACCTCGGCCTCCTGCTGCGCCCCGGGTGGAGCACGCGGCGCGACGTGAGCGCCTTCTCCGGTCGTGGCGTCGGCCTCGACGTCGTCCGCCAGCGCATCGCCGCTCTTCGCGGTCGGGTCGAGCTCGAGTCGACCCCGCACCAGGGGACCAGCCTCCTCCTCCAGGTGCCGCTCGATCTGAGTGCCACGCGCCTGGTCGTCTTCACCCTCGGCGACGCCAAGCTCGCGCTGGTCACCAGCTCGATCGAGCGCCTGGTGCGCGTCTCGGCGGCGGAGCTGCCGGTCATCGGCGGCCACCTTCACCTGCCGCGATCCGTGGCGGGTGATCTCGTGCCGCTGGCCGATCTCCCGGCGACGCTCGGCCTGCCGGCGCGCTCGTTCACCGAGAGCGACCGCGCGTTCCCCTGCCTCATCGTCGTCGCCGGCGATCGCCGCATCGCCCTGCGCGCCGACGCGCTCCTCGACGAGCGCGACGCCATCGTCTCGCCGCTCCACCCGCGCCTGCGCTCGGTCCCCTTCGTGCTGGCGACGACGTTCCTGGCCGACGGCGAGATCGCGCTGGTGCTCGACGTCGAGGAGCTGGCCATTGCCGCCGTCCGCGCCACGCCCGACGATGCCGCGGCCGCCGCACGTGCCGCCCGCACCGCCCGCCGTATCCTCCTGGTCGACGACTCGGTGACCACCCTGCAGCTCGAACGCACCTTGCTGGAGAGCGCCGGCTTCGAGGTGAAGACCGCCTCCGACGGCGAGCAAGCGCTCCAGATCCTCGAGAGCGGCGAGACCTTCGACGCGCTGGTGAGCGACATCGAGATGCCCCGCCTCGACGGTCTGTCCCTGGCCGCGCGCGTACGCCGGCGCCCCGACACGATCGCGCTCCCCATCGTGCTCGTCACCGGCCTCGCGCAGGACGAGCAGCGGCAGCGCGCGCTCGACGTCGGCGTGAACGCCTACATCGTCAAGGGGCGCTTCGACGAGGACGAGCTGGTCGGGATCCTGGAGCAGCTGACGTGACGAGCCGCCCCCCGTCGATCCCTCCCCCCTCGATGCGGTCGTCGTCGATCCCGCCTCCGTCGGGCACCCCGCGCAAGAAGGTCCGCGTGCTGGTGGTCAACGACTCGGCGACCATGCGCCTGGCGTTGCGCCTCGCCTTCCACCGCGAGACCGACGTGGAGGTCGTCGCCGAGGTCCCCGACGGCGAGCGCGCCATCGCGGCGGTGGAGCAGCACCTGCCCGACGTGGTGCTGATGGACGTGGTGATGCCTGGCATGGACGGCTACGAGGCGACCCGCCGCATCATGCAGAAGCGGCCCACGCCGATCCTGATGATCTCCTCGGTGGTGAACCCGCGCGACGTGCACGTGGCGCTCGAGGCCTTGCGCGCCGGAGCGCTGGCCGTGGCCGAGTCGCTGCCGTCGCCCAACGATCCGCAGTACGAGTCGAAGCGCCGCTTCCTGGTCGGCTCGGTGACCACGCTGGCGCGGGCGAACCCGGCGCGTCGGGTGGCGGCGACGCCTAGCCCCTTCCGGGCACCGAGCCCTGGTTCTGCTTCCGTTCCGACGAGCGCGGCGTCGCGTCACACGCCGCGTCTCGCGCAGGCGATCGGTATCGTCACGTCGACCGGTGGACCCACCGCGTTGATGGAGGTGCTCAAGGCGCTCCGTCCGGGCGAGGCACCGCCGCTGCTGGTGGTGCAGCACATCGCCCGCGGCTTCGGCGTCGGGCTGGCGCGCTGGCTCGGTGACGTCACCGGCCACAAGGTAAAGTTGGCGGAAGAAGGGGAGTCGCTGGTGCGCGGACGCGTCTACATCGCGCCGGACGATCAGCACCTCGGGCTCAGCCCGGGAGGTACCGTCGCCCTCTCCAGTGACCCACCGATCGGCTACTTCCGCCCGTCGGGCACCCATCTTTTGCGGTCGATGGCGGCCGCGCTCGGTTCGCGCAGCGCAGCCGTGGTGCTCACCGGGATGGGCCGCGATGGCGCGGAAGGGGCCGCCGCCATCCACGAGGCGGGCGGCGCCGTCGCCGTCCAGGACGAGGCGAGCAGCGTGGTCTACGGCATGCCTCGAGCGGCGCTCGAACGCGTGGCGGACGCGGAGGTGATATCGCTGGAAGACGTGGCTCCGTGGATACGGGCGCGTGGGAGGTCGCCGTGAACGTGCTCGTGGTCGAGGACAGCCGGACACAAGCCGAGCATCTACGCCAGATGCTCGAGCACGCCGGGCTGCACGCGATCGTCGCGCTCGACGGCGAGACGGCGCTGAAGAAGGCGCGCGAGCCGGGCGTCGACCTGGTGCTCAGCGACATCGTCATGCCGAAGATGAACGGCTACGAGCTGGCCCGCCGGCTGCGCGCCGATCCGGCGACGCAGCACCTGCCGGTGGTGCTCATGACGTCCCTGAGCGAGCCGCAAGACGTGGTGCGCGCGCTGGCGGCCGGCGCCGACAACTTCGTCAACAAGCCGTACCTCTCGCGCGAGCTGGTTCCCCGCCTCGAGCGCACGCTGGCGGCCAAGCGCAGCGGCAGCTCCTCGCTGCAGGTCCCGGTGCGCGGCGGTGAGATGCTCACCGTCGACCAGCCGACGCCGACGGTGCTGGCGGTGCTCCTCTCCGCGCTCGAGGACGCGGCCACGCGCAACGCCGAGCTGGAGGAGAGCCGTCGCCAGCTCGCCGAGGTGACCCGCGAGCGCGAGAACCTGCTGTCCATCGTCGCCCACGAGCTGCGCTCGCCGCTCAACGTGCTGGCCATGCGCGCCGCGCTCGACGGGCGAGAGCGGACGACACCGGCTCGCGCGCCGAGCCCCTCCCGTCCGCCGTCCGAGCCGCTCCCCCAGGTGGTCACCAAGCAGGTCAGCCGGATGGTGGCGCTGCTCGACGATCTCCTCGATACCGCCCGCCTCGAGACCGGCAACCTGAAGATGGATCCGTGCCCGAGCGATCTCGTGGCGCTGACCCACGAGGCGGTCAACGCCGCCAAGCTGCTCGGCACCCACGAGGTGACCCTCGACGCGCAGGGCACACCGCCCGAGGTGCCCGCCGATCCGCAGCGCATCGGCCAGGTGCTCACCAACTTCCTCACCAACGCGATGAAGTACTCGCCCGCCGGCAGCGCGGTGCGGGTGATGGTCGGCAGCACGGAGGCGGCGGTGCGCGTCGAGGTGATCGACCACGGCATCGGCGTCCCCGCCGCCGATCGCGAGCACGTCTTCGATCGCTACTTCCGCTCCGAGTCGGGGCGCAAGACCGGGCAGGGGCTCGGCCTCGGCCTGGCCATCTGCCGCCAGATCGTCGACCAGCACGGCGGCCGCATCGGCCTCACCAGCGAAGAAGGCAAGGGCAGCACCTTCTGGTTCGAGATCCCGCTGCGCGCGCCGGCCTGACGGAACGCGGAAACGCGCCTCAGCGCGCCGACACCGGCACCGGCGTCTCGAGGACCTCCTGGGCCAGCGGATCCCCTTCGTACGAGGGGATCCGGTGCATGCGCCAGGTGGCGAGACCCGCGGCCATGGTGCCGAGCGCGCCGACGACGATCGCCTCGCGGGTGCCGGCGCGACCGGCGATGGTGCCGCCGACCGCGGCGCCCGCCGACCAGGAGAGGTTGAAGGCCATCTGGTAGATCGACAGCACGCGCGACTTCACCCAGCCGGGGGCGGAGAGCTGCACCAGCGCGTTGAGCGTGGCGAAGACGGGGATCCAGCCGGTGCCGGCGACGAAGAGGAAGGCGGCGGCGTGGAGCAGCGTGTGGGTGCCGGCGACGGCGATCGCGCCGCCTCCGTAGACGGCCATGGCGCAGGCGACGAGCGCTCGCGGGCACACCAGCGCGCGCAGGCGGCGGAGGAAGAGCGCGCCGACCACCGCGCCGGAGCCGAAACCGCCGACGAGGACGCCGTAGCCGCGCGGGCCCGCCGCGAGGCAGGTGCGCGCGTACACCGCCAGGAGCGGCAGCAGCATGGCCGCGAAGAAGCCGAAGAACGCCACCGAGACGCACATCGTGGAGATGGACCCCGAGCGGCGGACGTAGCCGACGGCGGTGACCAGCGCGCGGACGAGCGACTCGCGGCGCGGCTTGCGCGCGGCCGCAGCCTTCTTCACCGCCGGGTAGGTGCCGACGACGAAGAGCACCGCGAGGAAGCTGGCCGCGTTGAGGAAGAAGGCGACCGCAGGGCCGGCAGCGGCGAGCACCAGGCCGCCGATGGCCGGTCCGCCGGCGCGCGCGAGGTTGAAGCCGACGGAGTTCATCATCACCGCGTCCGCCGTCTGCGCGCGCGGCACCAGCTCCGGCACCAGGGATTGCCACGACGGACCGGTGAGCGCGTTGCCGATGCCGAGCGCGGCGCTCGACGACAGGAGCAGCCACGGCGTCGTCAGGTGGCAGTAGGTCGCGATGGAGAGCATCAGCGCCACCGCCGTCATCCAGCTCTGACCGATGATGAGCAGCACGCGGCGATCGAAGCGGTCGGCGAGCACGCCCGCCGGCACCAGCAGGCCGAACATCGGCAAGGTGACCGCGGTGGCCAGCGCCGCGACCGGGAGCGGATCGCGGGTCAGCGACATCATCGTCCAGCTCTCGGCGACGTCCTGGATCCAGGTGCCGAAGTTGGAGAACACCGCGGCGAGCCACAGCGCGCGAAACGCCGGGACGCTCAGCGGATGATTGGCGAAGAGACGCGCGATCGCGGGTCGGCGGCGAACGTCGGCTGGTGGGGCGGAAGCAGAAGACATGGGAAGCGGAGCGAAATATTGAGCCAACGGCGCCCGGAGGCAAGTCTACGGTCCCGTCATCTTCCGGGATCTTCCGCGGGCTGCTACCACCTCATGGAGAAATGTCGCTCCTCGCAGGCGCTCGCTCGATTCCGCGGGCGACGACGGCCATCCTCGTGGTGCTCCTGGCCGCCTACGCGGTGGAGTACGCGGCGAGCGGGACCGCGAATCCTCCGCCGGACATGCTGCTGGCGCTCGGTGGCATGAGCTCGGTCGCCGTGCACGACGGCGAGTACTTCCGCTTGCTCACCGCCTCGCTCCTCCACGGCGGCCTGCTGCACCTGGTCTTCAACGGCATCGCGCTACTTCTCGGCGGCATCATCACCGAGGCGCTCGTCGGGCCGGCGTGGACGGCGGTGGTCTACACGGTGAGCGCGCTCGGTGGCTCGCTGCTCGGGCTGGAGCTGAACGACGCCAGCATCGTCTCGGTCGGCGCGTCCGGCGCCATCATGGGGCTCTTCGCCGCCTCGCTGGTGCTGAGCTTCCTTGTCCCCAAGGGGATGGATCGCTCGTCGCTGCACCTGCGTCTCGGGCAGTTCCTCATCCCGACCTTGATCCCGCACTCCGACCGCGCGCTCGCCGGGGCGATGGACGTCGGCAAGGTCGACTACTCGGCGCACCTCGGGGGCGCCGCCGCGGGCCTGGTGTGCGGGCTGGTTCTCTTCCTGGTGCACCGCGCGCACCCGCGCGAGCAGGGGTTCGCCTTGCCGCGCACCGGCGCGGGGCTGGCGGTCGCCTCGCTGCTCGCCTTCGTGGTCGCGACGTTCGGCGTGGTGCGAAGCTACCCGGCGCTCGCCGCGACGGCGAACCTCAAGGCCGACGAGCTCCTCGTCCCCGACGACAAGATCCCCGCCGACAGCCGGCGCGCCGAGGCGACCGTCCTGGTCTGGGGAGCGGACCGCCTGCGTGATCCGCGCGTCCGCCTGTACCGCGGCCTCAAGCTCCTCGACGACTCGCCGGCCGCGGCCGAGCAGGAGCTGCGCGCGGGGCTCGCCGAGCAGGCCATCCTCCACAAGTTCTTCGATCGCCACCTGGAGGTCGTCCTCCGCGGCGCTCTGTGCAACGCGCTCGCGGAGCAAGGCCGTCACGCCGACGCCGAGCACGAGGCGCAGTCGATCTGCCACGGCGAGGGGGACGGCGGCGTGCCGGACATCATCGCCAACCTCGGCGTGTGTGCACCATGAGCGCAGCTCCCGCGTCGGCCTGCATCTTCTGCGGCATCATCCGCGGTGACGTCCCGGCGCAGATCATCCTGCGCTCGCGCGATGCGGTCGCCTTCCTCGACACGCGACCGGTGTTCAAGGGGCACGTGCTCGTCATCCCCCCGGCGCACCGGATCACGCTCGCGGATCTGCTGCCCGCCGAGCTCCCCGGTTACTTCGCCACCGTGCAGCGCGTGGCCCGCGCGGTCGAGAAGGGGATGGCGGCCGACGGCAGCTTCGTCGCGATGAACAACGTCGTCAGTCAGAGCGTCCCGCACCTGCACACGCACGTGGTGCCGCGGCGCAAGAAGGACGGCCTGCGCGGCTTCTTCTGGCCCCGCGTGAAATACGACTCGGACCTCGAGGCCGAGGAGATCGCGACGAGGATCTCCACGGCCCTCGAGTGAACGCTCAGCTGTGCGAGTGGTTGTTCGTGCGGAGCGGCTCGCGGAGCATCTCGAGCTGGTCGATGGGGATCTTGATGTCCTCCTTCAGACGCTGCTCGAGCGCGTCGCCGGACAGGTTGGTCAGGTCCTTGTCGACGGTGGAGAGCAGGTGCTTCTTCAGCTCGGACGACAGCTCGTTCTTCAGCTTACCGAGGAACTGCGGGGGCGCGCATAGCACCAGGTGCTTGAACTTGTGCGAGCGCATCGCCTGATCGAGGAAGCCCACCAGCTCGTGCTTGAAGTGATCCTTCTCGGTCTCCTTCGGCGACGACGAGGCGGCGAGGGCGGTGTCGCTCACGATCTCGCCAGTGCGCAGGCGAGAGGTGGCGTGCTCGAAGGTCTGGACGGACTCCCACTTCGACGCGACTCCATTGAGGTTGGACTGGATCTCGAAGACCCTCGCGTGTGCGGCATCGCAGACCAGAAGCCAGACAGTGTTCATGGGTGAATCTCCTTGGGACAGCGTTCGTACGGCTTGCGTAGGAGGGTACTCGCGAGCAAAACGCGCGCCACGACTTCGATTTTGTGCCGCAATGCAGCGGACCTGGCGAAAAGGGGGTCGCGTGCCTCGCCCGTTCACCTCGAGCGTGCGCTAGGACCGTGGCGTAGAGGTGCGTATGTCGGTGTCACGTGTCGTGAAGGCTGTCGCAGGGGTCACTCTTGCTGTCGTCTCGCCGGCTTGCGGAGGTGCAGCGCAGGACGTCACGAGCCGTGCAGCAGCGCCTGAGCCCGCGATGGCCGCGCCGGCCCCCATGCCGCCCACCTTCCGCCTGCCGACCGACGCGCACCCCGATCGCTACGATCTCGATCTGTGGCTCGACCCGGAGTCGATCGCGTTCCACGGGCGCATCGGCGTGGACCTCACGGTCACCCGCCCCACCTCGGTCATCTGGTTGAACGGCACGGGGCTGGGCGTCGACTCGGCCACCTTCGAGCAAGGTGGACGCTCGCGACCCGCGCGGGTCACCGTCGGTGGCGACGACTACCTCGGCTTCGATCTCCCCGAGGCGCTGCCGGCCGGGCGCGTGCGGCTCACCGTCGCCTTTCACGGCAACGTCGATCGCGAGAGGAGCCGCGGCATCTACGGCGTGAAGGAGCCGTCGGGCGAGTCGTATCTGTACACCTTCTTCGAGGACACCGACTCGCGCCGGGCGTTCCCGTCCTTCGACGAGCCCGGGTACAAGGTGCCGTGGAAGCTCACGCTGCACGTGCCCCGGGGGGACACGGCGCAGGCCAACTCCCCGCAGGTGCGCGTCAACGGCGAGAACGACGGCACCGAGACGGTCGCCTTCGCCGAGTCGAAGCCGCTCCCCAGCTACCTGGTCGCCTTCGTCGCCGGCCCCTTCGACGTCATCGACGGCGGCACCGCCGGCCGCGATCGCACCAAGCTGCGCTTCGTGGTCCCGAGGGGGCACCAGGCGAACATCGGCTACGCCCGCGAGGTCACCCCGAGGACCGTCTCGCTGCTCGAGGACTACTTCGGCATGCCGTACCCCTTCGAGAAGCTCGATGTGGCGGTGGTGCCTCGCTACTGGGGGACGATGGAGCACCCGGGGCTGCTCGCCATGGGGCAGCCTCTCAGCTTGATGGCGCCCAACGAGCGCGACCTACAGAGGAAGCGCTCTTACGCCAACATCGCGATCCACGAGCTCGGTCACTACTGGTTCGGCGACTACGTGACCGCCGCCTGGTGGGACGACATCTGGTTGAACGAGGGGCTCACCACCTGGATCGACGCGAAGATCACCTCCGAGCTCGAGCCCAGCTGGCGCTACGACCTCGAACGCGTGAGCCGCGCCAACCGCCCGATGCTGGCCGACGCGCTCGAGGGCGCCAAGCCGATCCGCCGCCCCGTCACCAGCGCCGTCGCCATCGAGGACGCGATGGACAACGACAGCACGTACTACAAGGGGCAGAGCGTCTTCACGATGTTCGAGGCGTGGCTCACGCCGGAAAAGACGCAGCAGATCGTGCGGCGCTACCTGGCGGCGCACGCCTGGAAGAACGCCACGTCGGAGGACCTGTACGCCGCCTTCGAGGAGGCGCAGCCCGGGGCCGGGAAGGCGATGCGGAGCTTCGTCGAACAGCCGGGGATGCCGGTGGTGACGGCGACGACGTCGTGCACGAGCGACGGTAAGGGGGAGCTGACGCTGGAGCAGCATCGCTTCCACGCGGCCGGCGCGCACCTGGCGGAGGAGACCTGGGGCGTGCCGGTGTGCGTCCGCTACGGCGGCGGCGTCGCCCGGGCGAGGACCTCCGCGGACACGCGCACCTGCACCCTGCTCGACGAGACGAAGAAGACCGTGCCGCTCGACTTCTGCCCGGGTTGGCTGGAGCCGAACGCCGATGGTCTCGGCTACTACCACTCGGCCTCTCCGGCCTCTCTCAAGGCGGGCGTGCTCGCCACCGTGTCGGCGCAGGCCAACGACGGCGAGAAGATCGCTCTCCTGCGCGACGTGAGCGCGCTGGTCGGCAGCGGAGACATCAAGCTGGGCGAGGCTCTGTCGCGGGTGCCCGCGAGCGCGGCCAGTCCGGTCAGCCAGGTGGTGAAGGGGGGCCTGTCGATCGTCGACCTCGCCGAGCAGGAGGTGGCGCCGTCGGACGAGA
>JAMFST010000991.1 GCA_026225435.1 Labilithrix luteola | reverse complement strand
CTGTGGGCCGGCTACCCGCGCACCATCGTCCACCCGCAGAACAGCGATCCCGATCTCGGCGCCGCGTCGGCCGCGAGCGCGCCGCTGTCCATCGTGCGCGCCATCAAGCAGGGGCGCGCGGTGGTCACCAGCGGTCCGTACATCGACCTGACCCTGCCGGCGGAGAACGTGCCCAGCGCCACGACACGGGTCCGCCCGGGCGACACCGCGGTGGTCCACGGAGCCGCGCTGACGGTGCACGTGGTCGTACGAGCGGCGCCGTGGGTGGACGTGAGCTCGCTCGAGATCGTCTCCGCCGGTGATTCGCTCGCGCGCCTTCCCATCCCGACGCGCGCCGAGGAGCTGGGGCCGGTGAGTGGCACGCTGGAAGAAGCGCAGGCGCGCACCATCCGCTTCGAAGGGGACATCGACGTGGTGCTGCCCGAGAACGCGCACTGGCTGCTCGCCGTCGCGCGCGGGACGCGCAAGCTGGACGACATCCTCCCCTTCATGCCCATCACGCCTCTGGCGATGACGAACCCGGTCTATCTCGATCGACGTCCGTGACCTCTCGTTAGGGGTCGAGCCCGACCCTCTCTCGTTAGGGGTCGAGCCCGACCCCGAGGCGTCACCCACGTCACCGAGGCGCGACGGTGGTATCGTGGGAGTAACGCCGTGGACGTGACTTTCGGACGCTACCGCCTGCTGGAACGCCTGGGTCAGGGCGGGATGGCCGAGGTCTTCAAGGCCAAGAGCTATGGCGTGGAAGGCTTCGAGAAAGTCGTCGTCATCAAGCGCATTTTGCCGCAGCTGGCGCGCTCGGCGGAGTTCGTGGAGATGTTCATCCACGAGGCGAAGCTCTCGGTGCGCCTGTCGCACGCCAACATCGTCCAGGTGTTCGATCTCGGGCTAGCGCCTACAACCGACGACGCCACGACCACACCGGCCGACGCCTACTACATGGCGATGGAGTACGTGAACGGCCCGGACCTGGCGACGCTGCTCACGCGCGCGCGCAAGACCGGCTCCCCGCTCCCTCTCGAGACCGGGGCGTACGTCGCCGCCGAGGTGGCCAAGGGGCTCGATCACGCGCACCGCCGTCGCGACGAGAGCAACCGGCCGCTCGGCGTGGTCCACCGCGACGTCAGCCCGCAGAACGTACTTTTGTCCCTCGAGGGGGAGGTGAAGGTCGCCGACTTCGGCATCGCCAAGGCGCGCGGAGTGTTCGCCTCGTCGGAGGACACGAGCACGCGGACCATCCAGGGCAAGTTCGCCTACATGAGCCCGGAGCAGGTGCGCGGCACCGAGGTCGACCCGCGCAGCGATCTCTTCTCGCTCGGCATCGTGCTCTACGAGTGCCTTGCGGGGGTGAACCCGTTCTCCGCGCCGACCACGTTCGAGACGATGCGTCGCGTGCAGGCGTGCGAGTACCCGCCGGTGGAGCTGCTGCGCCCCGACACGCCGCCGGAGCTGGTGGCCATCCAGAAGACGGCGATGGCGCCCAAGCCGGAGGATCGCTACCAGGACGCCGGCTCGATGTACGAGGCGCTGCTCGCCTTCCTCTACGGCCAGGGGCGGCGCTACGGCGCGCACCAGCTGAGCGATCTGCTCTCGACCTTCCGCGAGGACGACGACTCGATCGCGCCGGCGAGCATCGAGGGGCCGCTCTTCGATCACGATCCGAGCTCGCTGGGGCAGAACGATCGCACGCCTCTCGAGCTGCCGTACCACCGTCAGAGCTACAGCTACAGCGGCGGCCCCTCGTCGCGGCCGCTCACCGCCGATCTCAAGCTGAGCGACCGGCCGACCGATCGCGGCGAACGGCGCGAGGTGACGGCGCTGGCTCTCGAGCTCCCGCGGCGGGCGCGCACGCGCAACGGGCAGGCGCGCAAGGACCGGGACGATCTGGAGGACGAGTCGGCGCGCGCCGCCTTGATCCTCGAGCGCTACGGCGGGCGCGTGGTGGTGTGCGATCCCGAACAGGTGGCGGCCATCTTCGGGCTCGACGAGCCGGACGGGCGGGACACCGAGGTGGCGACGCGCTGTGCGCTGGTGGCGCTGCGGACCCTCGACGGGCCGGAGCAGCCGAGCGCCGGCCTGCACGTGGGGCGCATCCACGTCAGCGCCGACGGCGAGCCGACCGACGACGACCGGCTCTCGACCCTCGTGCAGACCGCGCGCGAGCTCGCCCGCATGCGCGAGGGGCGCTGCGCCATCTCCAGCGCGGCGCTGCGCCAGGTGCGCTCGCTCTTCAGCGTGGAACCGCCGGGGGAGCTCGCCTCCGGGCCGATGCCGACCATCGCCAACTCGGCCTACCAGCTGGTGAAGGACGTGCGCGGTCCGGCCGAGGCCTTCGGGCGCTTCGTCGGTCGGAAGGACGAGCTGCGGCGGATCGGCGAGGTTCTCGCCAGCGCCACCAAGCGACGCGCGCGCATCCTCACCGTCCGCGGCGATCACGGCGTGGGCAAGACGCGGCTGCTGTTCGAGGTCGAGCGGCGCCTTCGCAAGGGGGGCTACAACGTCGGCTGGTACCTGGCGACCTGTCCGCCGCGCGGGCGCGAGTTCCCGCTCTCCGGCATCCTGTGCATGTTGCAAACACTTTGCGGCGTGGCGGAAGGCGACAGCCTCGAGCGCATCCTCGCCGTGGCGCCTCGCCTGCGCGCCCTCGGGCTGCACGACGACGAGGTCTCCGCGGTGCTCTCCGCCCTCGGCGCCGATCTCCCCGCCACCGCCGGCAGCAACGCCAAGAGCATCCTGCGCAACGCCTTCGCCCGCATGGTGCAGAGCCTGGCGGACGACCGCCCGCAGACCTTCGCCTGGGACGCGGCCCACGCGATGGACTCGGACAGCTTCGCCCTCATCGAGAGCGCCTTCGAGCGGTTGCAGAATGCACGCGTCGTCTTCGCCTTCTCAGCCCGCGCCGGCTTCGCCCACACGCTGGAGAAGCTTCCGGCGCACACGGCCATCGATCTGCGCGACCTGAAGGAGGACGACGCCGAGCGGCTCGTCGAGCAGCGCCTCGGCGTCGACGACGCGCCGGCGAGCCTCGTCTCCTTCGTGCGCGAGCGCGCCGGGGGGCACCCGCTCTTCATCGAGGAGGTGCTCAAGGGGCTGATGGAGACACGCGCGGTGGCGGTGAACGACCGGCACATCACCAGCATGAAGCTGGTGGGGCAGGATCTGGCGCTGCCGAAGACGCTGCGTGGCCTGGTCGCCTCGCGCATCGCGCGCCTGTCGCCCACCGATCGAGTCACCTTGCAGGCAGCGGCGGTGCTCGGCGATCCGATCCACACGGCGATCCTCGCGGCCATGGTCGGCTCCGGGCTGGGTGCGCTCGAGCGCTCACTGGCGGTGCTCAAGGAACGCGATTTCGTGGTGCAGACCGGGCCGTCGGAGCTGCGCTTCGCCTCGCCCATCGTCCGTGAGGTCGTGGTCGATGCGCTGCCCCATCAGGCTGCGCGCGAGATGCACGCCGCGGCCGGTGCGGGGCTCGAGCAGCTCCTCGGGACCAAGGCCTGGGAGCAGGCGGCGCGCATCGCCACGCACTACTACGAGGCGGGCGATCGCTCGCACGCGGCCGATTACTTCGGCAAGAGCGGCGACCGGCGCCTCGAGGCGAAGCAGTTCGACGCGGCGGCGCGCGACTACGCCCGGGCCATCGAGCTGTCGGACATCGCCGCGAGCACGCCCGAGGCGCTGTCCGGCTGGCTCTCCGGGCTGGCCCTCGCGGTGCGTCTGGTGCGCACGCTCCCCGAGGCGACCGAGATGTGCGACCGCGTGCTGGTGCGGCTCGACGCGGCGGGCACGGCCACGCAACGGGTGAAGGCGCGCATCGACGCCGGGCGAATCCTGGGCGCGCTGCACCACGTGGAGGCGGCGCGCTCGATGCTAGGCGAGGCGGAGCGGGTGGCGCGCGGAGACGACGCGCTGGTGAAGCAGGTGCTGGTGACGATGGCGGAGCTGGCCAGCCAGCAGGGGGACTTCAAGCGGAGCCGCGAGCTACTCGAGCGGGTGCAGAACATCGTCGTCGAGGCGGGCGACCGGCAGGAGGAGCACAAGGCGCTCATCAACCTGGCCCAGTCCTACGCCGCCACCGGCGAGCGGCAGCTGGCGCTCGACTACCTGCGCAACGCCGAGGCGCTGCTCCCCAACGACGCGACCTCGGCGTGCGAGCGGCAGAAGCACGTGGGGCTGGTGGAGTACTTCGCCCGCGACTGGCAAGCGGCGGCGGCGGCGGCGGACAAGGCCGTGGACCTGGCGCGCGCGCTCGGCCTGACCTACGAGGTGGCCGTCAACCTGCACAACCAGGGGGACAGCCTGATGCGCAGCGGGGAGCTGGCGCTGGCGTACGGTGCGCTCCAGCAGTCGCTCGCCCTGTGCGAGGAGTCCGGGTACGAACGGCTGGCGATGCACAACCGCACGTTCCTCGCCTTCCTCGACGCGGCCAACGGCGACCAGGAGGCGGAGCGGCAGCTGGCACGCGGTGTCCGCTACGCCGAGGCCCACGACTACACCTGGGACGTGATCGGCGGGCGATTGCTGCAGGCTCAGCTCTTCGCCCGGCGCGGGGAGCGCGAGCCGGCGCGCCTGGAGTTCGAGCGGCTGCGGGACATCGCCCGCAGCTCGGGGAACCGCCTGGTGATGGACGATTGCGACATGGGGTTGCGCGCGCTCGACAGCGCCGGATAGACGTCGCATCGTGAAGCATGCGCGGAGGCCGGCAGCCTGTGACTGAGCCGGCCGAGTCGCGTTCACGTTTCGCTACGTACCTGGCCATCGCCGTCGGTCTCGTTCCGGGCGTCACCAGCTGCGCGTCGCCGGTGTTTCTCAACAAGGACGGCACCGTCGAATTCCAGCAGAAGGGGGCGCACGGCGCCAACGTCGTCACCGCCAACGGCCTCGAGATGCGCGAGACGGCCGACGGCGTGCCGGTACGCCACGTCAGCAAGGACGCCACCGAGCCGTGGCGCGCGCCCATCGGCTTCCTCATCCCGGCCAGCGGCGTCTTCACCCAGACCAGCCACGCGACCAAGATCGACACCAAGGGCTCGAAGGACGGCGCGCCGCCGCTCGAGATCGTCCTGCGCCCGAGCGACACCCGCGTGCCGTCCTGGGGGGGCGAGGTGCTCGTGCGGGTCGATGTGATCGCGCCGGCAGCCGAGGGGGCGGCGCGAAGCGGCGAGGACGTCGTCATCGTCGTCGACGGCGGCGAGGACGCGGTGCCGCTCCTGGCCGCGACGCTCGCCCAGCTGGCGGCGCGCGACCGGGTGGAGGTGCTCGATGCGCTCACCGGGCAGCCGATGGTGCCGTTCCTCCCCGCCTCGAACCGCTCGCTCATCACCGCGGCGGTCGGGCAGCGGCTGGCGGATCTGCGCGGGCCGCGGGTGCTCGGGCCGACCCTGGCGCAGATCAAGCCGCGTCCGGGCGCCAAGGTCTCGATGCGCGTGGTGGTGCTGACCGACGGGAAGAGCCCCGCCGACCCGGCCGCGCAGAAGGAGCTGGAGCGGCTGGCGGGAATTCCTGTCGGGGTCGACGTCGTCTCCACCAGCGCCAAGGCCGACGCCAAGGTGCTCGCCGCCATCGGCCGCGCCGGCGGCGGCAACGTCGTCACCAAGGACACGCTCCCCGAGCGCGTCGAGGAGATCCAGCGGATCGTCCCGCCGTCGGGCGATCCGGTCTACTCCGACGTGACGCTCTCCTTCCAGGGGACGCCTGCGCCATCGCACGTGCTCGAGGCCTCGGGCGGCGACGTCCGCTGGCGGCTGGAGTCGGGCGATCTCGATCTCGGCGAGCTACGCGCCGGCGACGCGCGCACCGAGGTGATGCGGGTCACCGTGCCAGCGTGGATCGCCGGTGAGGCCTTCGCCTTCACCGTGACCGCGCACCTCACCGACAACTACGGGCTCACCCACGAGCTGTCGGCGAAGCTCCCCTGCGTGTACGACGACGACCTCGGCCGGCTAGCGGACTCGCGCAGCGGCGACGTCATCGCTTATGCGTCGGCGCTGGCGACGCGCAAGGTGCTCGATAGCGCCTTCCTCGGTGGCGCCATCGACCGACAAGGCGGGCTGCGCAAGCTGGCGATGACCCACGCCAAGTCGCTCACCGATCTGGCCAAGGCGACGAACGATCCGGCGCTCGCGGAAGAAGCCGCCGCCCTGAACGAGCTCCCCGACGTGCAGAGAGCGCTCGCGGCGGGGTGGGCTCACGAGCGCG
>JAMFST010000990.1 GCA_026225435.1 Labilithrix luteola | reverse complement strand
GCTGGCCGTCCCCAGGTCGACGTTGCTCCCGACCAGCGCCGCGCTGGTGTAGCCGATCCTCACCACGTAGTTGTCGGCGACCCCGGCGAACGTGTTGCGACGCGCCTTGAGCACCGTCGTCGCGTCGGCGACGAGCAGGTTCAGCCCGTCCTCGACGTCGCAATCGAGCAGCGTGAGGTTGCCGCCATTGAGATCGGAGATGGTGATGTCGCCCGCGCCGGAGACCGTGTCGTTCGCCAGGGTGACGGCGGCACCATCGATGACGATGCCGTCCACGTTCGGGCTGATCACGTCGAAGCCGCGGAGAGATACGCCGGTGACCCCGGGCGGGACCGCGATGACCGGCTCGAGGACGTACATCGCTCCGATCTCGCCGCCCGGCCCGTAGAGCGTGGTCGGGGTGCCGGTGATCACCGTGCTCCCGGCCGGTCCGATGCCGTCGTACGCCGGATCGCCGACGAAGGTCTGGTTCGCGCGGGGCTCGAGGGGGAGGGTCTCGCCGTTGGCCACGTCGTAGGTCCCTGGCGCGACGTTGATCGTCCCGCCCACGGTCGGGACCGCGGACATGGCGTGCGTGATCGTCTTCCAGGCCGTGGTGGACGTGGTGCCGGTTGCCGTGTCGGACCCGGTGCCGGCGTTCACGTAGTAGTCGATGCCGCAGATGGCGGTGACGGTGGTGACCGGTCCGTTGGACACGGAGCCGGTCCGCTCGAAGAGGTGGCACGAGCCACTGCTCGGCTGGGTCAGCGTGGTCACCGCATAGGCGCCGCCGGCCGGGACCGGTGTGGCGAAGGTGAACGTCCCGTTGGCGCTCACGGTGAGGTTGTCGCCGCCGTTGTCCTGGAGCACGACCGACTGCCCGGTGAGCAACCCGGTGATCGTTCCGCCGATGGCGAACGGCATGCCGGTGCAGCTGACGGTCACGCTCGTCACGTTGGCCGCGCCGACCTTCGACGAGCCACTGCCGACGGTGCAGGTCTGGGCGATGGCGCCGGCCGCGGGCATCGCCGTGACCGTGTACGTCGCGCCGCTGGCGACCGGCGTGACGAAGGTGAACGCCCCGTTGGCCGTGAGGGTCAGGTTGTCGCCTCCGTTGTCCTGCAGCAGCACGCTGTCGCCCGCGGCGAGGCCTTCGAGCGTGCCGCCGACGGTGAACGTCGTGGTCGTGCAGGTCAGCGCGACGCTGGTGATGTCCGCGGCGTCGAGGGTGCCGCTCCCGCTCGTCACCACGCAGCTCTGCGTCGGGCTCGTCGGCTGCGTGAGCACCGTCACCTTGTACATCTGTCCACTGGCCACGGTGGTGGCGAAGGCGAAGCTGCCGCTGGTGACCGAGAGGTCGTCGCCGCCGTCGTTCTGCAGGACCAGGCCGGTCCCGGCGAGCCCGCTGACGGTGCCGCTGACGGTGAACTTGTTGGCGTCGCAGTTGACGTTCACGCTGGTGACGTTGCCGCTACCGATGGTGCCGGTGCCCGCGGCGACGCGGCAGGTCTGCACGGGCCCGGTCGGCTGCGTCTTCACCGCGACGGTGAAGGTGGTCCCGCTGGTCAGCGGACGCCCGAAGACGAACATGCCGTTGCCGGTGACCGCGAGCTCGTCGCCGTCGCCGTCGGTGAGGGCGAGCCCGGTGCCTTGCAGGCCGCTCACGGTGCCGCCGAGGGTGAACGACGGCGTGCTGCAGACGATCTCCACGGTGCCGACCGAGCCGCCGGCGATCGTCCCGGTGCCGTTGCTGACGGTGCAGGTCTGCGCGGGCGACGTCGGCTGGGTGAGCACGGTGACCGCGTAGGTGACGCCGTTGGCCACCGGGGTGGCGAAGGTGAAGGCGCCGTTGGCCGTGAGGGTGAGGTCGTCGCGGCCGTTGTCCTGGAGGATGACGGTGCCACCCGTGGTCAGCCCGGTGAGCAGGCCGCCGACGGTGAAGCTGCCGCCGCTGCCCGCCTCGCTGGAGGTGCCGCCGCTGTCGCCGGGCGCTGCGTCCTTCCCCGCGTCGACGACGACCGTGCCGCCGTCGTCGCCGGCGGTGTCGTCCGACGTGCAACCGGTGGTGAAGAAGAGCGCGCACGAGCACGCAAGGAGCAGCCAGAGAAGTCCCCGAACCTTCATGCGCGCAGTGATAGCTTGGGCGCGCGTAAAGAAAAGGTCGGGAGCCCGAAATCGCTCACCTTCCGCGTGTTCGAAGGCGCTCGAGGCGCTCGGGTCACCCGCTACGGCAGCGTGCCGCTCGCGAGGGACTGCTTCACGTCGAAGAGCGAGAGGTTGACGCTGTTCAGATCGAAGGCCGTCACCAGGCGGGAGACACCAGGGAGCGACACGTTCTCGGCGATACCCAGGGCTCCGGAGAATTCTCCGTCGACCGACCAGGCGAGGCCGCCTCCGGTCGGATCGGTGTTCACCGACAGCGTGGCGCTCGGCGTGACCGAGACGAAGGGCCCGACGATGTCGTAGAGCAAGAGAGAGTACTTGGGCACCAGGTCACACTCGAGTGACGCCGTGCCGTCGACCTGCACCGTGGGCCCGACCGGCGAGAGCACGGGCGCGCCCGCGTCCGAGAGGTTCGACCACTGACCGCCCAGGTACTCGGTGCCGAGCACGATGTGCTGCTGCAAGGCGACGCCGAAGGACGTCTCCGCCGTCGACGACACGGCCAGGTGGCAATGCGCCGTCAGGGCGAAGTGCACCGTCTCGGCGACAGGAATGAGCCCGACGAGCTGCAGTGGCAAAATGGTGTCGCTCGAGAAGACCTCCTGCGCGATGTCCTTCTCGTAGGACGCCGAGACACTGGTCGAGGCCATGACCTGCACGTTCAGGTCGTCTTCGATCAGCAGCTGCAAGTGCTGGATCGCGCCGCTCTTCATCCCCAGCTCGGTGTGCACCGAGGGATGATTGGTGATCGTGGTCGAGCCGAGGGTCACGGTCACGCCGTCCTGGTCGAACAGCGTCTTGCCCGACAGGTCGACGGTCGACACCCCGAAGGTGGTGCCCCATTGCGGCGACGTGTCGTCGCCCCCGGGGAGATCGTGCGGCGCGACGTCGGTGCTGGTGATGACGACATCGCCGTTGGTGTCCGGCAACGCGTCACCCACGTTGAGGTGCTGCGTCTTGACGACCACCACGTCGAGCGGGCCGAAGTCGGGCGACTGGACGGTGAGCATCTGCGGCTCCTCGACCAGCTGGCGCACGAAGCCGGTGCGGTTCCACGACATCGCGCCCGTCAGCGTCTGCCCCATCACGCTCGTGGAGACGGGGACCACCTCGCTCGCCTGCGAGTCGAAGCACGGCGAGGTCCCTCCATTGAGGGAGAAGGCATAGGCGCACGCGGCCGCGATCGTGGTCTGATCCGCGTAGAGAAGGTCCTCGGGCGCGGGCGGGGCGACCAGGACGTCTCCCTGGTGGAACGCGAGCAGCTGGCTGGGGGTATCGAGGCCGGCCAGATCGATGAGGACGTCGTAGCTGCTGGTCGGTCCGGAGAGCGTCATCACGAAGAGACCGCCGTACTGCAGGGACATGGCGTTCGGTGTCGTCGCTGCATCGGCTGCATCCGGCGCGACGCCTGCGTCGTTCCCGCTGGCCGGTGCTTCGCCGCCAACGCTGCCGCCGTCGACATCCGTGACCTGCCCGCCGGCGTCCAGCGAGGAACCGATGGCGTCACCGCCCGTCGCCACCGCGGACGATCCCGAGCCGCTGCCGCACGCCGACAGCCAGAAGGGGGTGAGGGCGACGAGTCCGGCTCCGGGGAACCGCGCAAACGCCAGCGGACGAGAGAACGGCATCGAGCGACGTCTACTCGCCGTCTACGGGTGAGGTCAACGAGGAGTGGTACCGCATTGAATGGGGCGTCAGCCCTTGTTCTTCTCGCGCACGTGGTCCAACCGCTCACGCAGCTCCCGGACTCGCCCGCCGGTGCTCGCGGCTGCTCCGCCGCGGTTGGCCTCCTCGCCGGCCAGCGTGGTCTCGATGAGCCGCGTCTCGCTCACCACCGCCTCGTGCTCGTCCATCTCGTGCGCGTCGCGCAGCGCCTCGAGGACGTCGCATTTCACGATCACCAGCGACAGCTTGCGCGGCCCGTAGACCAGGCCGAGCGCGCGATCGATCGCCGCCAGCGCCGCTTGCCGGCTCGCCGGCGTCGCCACCGCCAGATCTGCCTTGGCGAGGCGCGCCGGCGGGTTGTAGTCGTCGGGAAAATCGCGCTCGCTCTGCTCGAGCATGGGGACCGCGCGCCCGGGCTCTCCCATCGCGATGTACGCGAGCAGCCGGTGCGAGTCGAACACCGCGCGCGCTGCCGGAGTCCGCGCGCTGCTCGCCTCCGCGTCGACGAAGACCGACCACTCGCGCGCCAGCGTCCGCGCCTTGCCCGCGGCGAGCGCCTTCTCCGCCGCTCCGTCGGGCGCGTGCTCCTGCAGGTGCTCGATCAGGTTGTTGTAGATGTCCGAGCGATCGTCGGGCAGCAGGGGGAAGCGCCGGTCACGCGCGATCGAGAGCAGCAGCTCGAAGCGCTGGTCGATGCGCCGCGAGGGGAGCGTCGCCGGCAGCGGCTCGGCGCAGTGGAAGGCCGCCAGCGCCACGTTGGCCTTCGACGTCCCCGGCGGGAGCTTGTCGTCTTCGGCGTCCGCCAGCTCGAGGCAGGCGGTGCGATCGTTGGCCGCCGCCAGCGTCCCGGCGAGCGCTTCCACCGTCTGCGGGCGCTCGGCCCATCCGGGCGGGCTCGTGGCCAGTGCCTCGCGATACGACGCGATGGCCAGCGGCAGGTCCGCCTTCGCCACCGCTCGCTCGCCGCGGATGCGCGCGCTCTCGGCTCGCCCAGCGGCGCCCGGTTGCTCTTCGCCGCTCTTCCCGTCCGTCCCTTCAGCCGCCACTGCGCGCAGCAGCCGCGCCAGCTCCGGGGCGGTCGCCGCCGCTTCCCACTTCAGCTCCGGCGTCTCGTTCCTCGCGTCGAGCACCCAGAGGGTCGGCCAGAAGCGCATGGGGAACTTCTGGACGAACTCCTGCCCAGGGGCAGTCTCGGTGTCCATCGACAGCCACACGAAGCTCCCCGCCTGGGCCCGGACCTCCGGCTGGTCGAAGACGTACGACTTCATCGACAGGCAGGTGTGGCACCAGGGGGCCCAGGCATCGACGAACAGGGGCTTCTTCTCCCGCCGCGCCAGCGCGAGCGCGTGCCCGTAGTCGTTCTCCACGAACTCGATGCGCCCGGCCGGAGCGCTGGTCGCGTCCTTCGCCGGCTCGGCCGCCGGGTGAGCGCAGCCCGTGCCCGTGACGGTCACGGTAGCGACGCCGGCGAGCGCTAACGCTCGAGCTAGACACGTCAATTTTGCGTGAACCCGCGACGGCGCGGCTGATGCACCTTCCGTCGGGATGCTCGTCCAGAGAGGCTGCATGTGCGCTGCGTTCACTGCGCCTGTCGCATTCGGCCGTCAAGCCGCGTATGTCACTACGCGTCAAGCTGCGAAATCACCAGGCGTCGTACGCGCTTCTCGGTTGACGGAGACGCGTTTGCGAAGCAAGGTCCGCCGCCCTTTGGAGTCGATTTCGTGACACTCGTGAGACGTGCACATCGTGATGCGGGTAGGTGTCCGCAATCGATGACGCGCCCCGAGCATCAGAGGACCGTACCCGCGTCAGTGGAAGCTCAGATGTCAGCAGAACTTAGTGGAGGAACCGCGTGAAAGAAGCAGCCAAATCGATCAAACCGGCCGACGGCAAGCTCGCCGTGCTCCTGCCCGGGATGGGCGCCGTCGGAACCACGTTCATGGCCGGTGCGATGATGGCCCGCAAGAACCTGGGTCATCCGGTGGGCTCGCTCACGCAGCTGGGGTCGATCCGCCTCGGGAAGCGTACCGACAAGAAGAACCCCCGCATCCAGGACTTCGTCCCGCTGGCCAAGCTGACGGACGTGGTCTTCGGAGGTTGGGACATCTTCGAGGACGACGCCTACGAGGCGGCCAAGCACGCCGGCGTGATGAAGAACGAGCACCTCGACCTCATCAAGGACGAGCTGCAGACCGTCAAGCCGATGAAGGGCGTGTTCTACCCCGAGTACGTCAAGCGCCTGCACGGGACGCACATCAAGTCGGAGAAGACCAAGGCCGACATGGTGGAGGCGCTCCGCGCCGACATCCGCAACTTCATCAAGGACAACGGCTGTAGCCGCGCCGTCGCCGTCTGGTGCGGCTCGACCGAGGTGTACATCCCGCCGACCGACGTGCACGCGTCGGTGAAGACCTTCGAGGCGGGCCTGCTCGCCAACGATCCGGCCATCTCCAACGCCCAGATGTACTCGTGGGCGTGCATCAAGGAGGGGGTCCCGTTCGCCAACGGCGCGCCCAACCTCGCGGTCGATCACCCGGCCGTGCAGGAGCTCGCTCGCGAGCACTCGGTCGCCATCAGCGGCAAGGACTTCAAGACCGGGCAGACCCTGGTGAAGACCACGCTCGCCCCGATGTTCAAGGCGCGCATGCTCGGCCTGTCGGGCTGGTACTCGACGAACATCCTCGGCAACCGCGACGGCGAGGTCCTGGACGATCCGGACAGCTTCAAGTCCAAGGAAGTCACCAAGCTGGGCGTGCTCGACTACATCCTGCAGAAGGACCTGTACAAGGAGCTCTACGGCAAGCTCGTTCACAAGGTCCGCATCGACTATTACCCGCCCCGCGGTGACGACAAGGAGGGCTGGGACAACATCGATCTGTTCGGGTGGATGGGGTACCCGATGCAGATGAAGATCAACTTCCTCTGCAAGGACTCGATCCTCGCGGCGCCGATCGTCCTCGATCTCGCGCTGTTCATGGATCTGGCCCAGCGCGCCGGCATGCGCGGTACGCAGGAGTGGCTGAGCTTCTACTTCAAGAGCCCGATGACGGCGCAGGACCTGTACCCGGAGCACGATCTGTTCATCCAGCTGATGAAGATGAAGAACACCCTGCGCTGGATGAAGGGCGAAGAGCTCGTCACCCACCTGGGCAACGAATATTACGATTGAAGCACTTGCCGGCAGGGGAAACGTGGCCGAAACCTCGAGAACTTGGCCACGTATCCTCTGTCGGGCACGCTTCGCCGGGCGACGCTAGCGCCGGTGCGGTGCTTGCAAGCGTTACGAGATACACACCGGCTCGACTCAGCTTCGTCAAAGTCCGGCATATGCATTCACCGAGGACCGCTTAGAAAGGCTGCGAATGTTGAAGGGAGCGTTGGTCGGGCACGGATTCATCGCGGAGCGCGGGCATCTGCCGGCGTACCGTGAAGCGGCGTCCGCGGGCATCCCGCTCGAGATCGTGGCGATCTGCGACCACGAGCCCTCGCGCCTGCAGAAGGCGCTCGAGGTCAATCCGAAGCTGCGCGTGTACAAGGACTACAAGTCCATGCTCGCGAAGGAAGCTGGCAAGATCGACTTCGTCGACGTCACGACGCCGCCGTACATGCACGGGGAGATCGCCATGGCGGCGATGGACCGCGGGCTCCACGTCCTCTGCGAGAAGCCGCTCGCGCCGACGTTCGCCGAGGCCAGCGACATGGTCGCGAGCGCCCGCAAGAACGAGCGCGTGCTGTTCCCCTCGCACAACTACAAGCACGCGCCGGTGGTGAAGGCCGTCCGCAGCGTGCTCGACCAGGGGCTCATCGGCCCGGTCCACCTGGTGACGCTCCACACCTTCCGCAACACGCACGCCAAGGGCGTGAACGAGTGGCGCAAGGACTGGCGTCGGGAGAAGAAGTACTCCGGCGGCGGCATCGCCATGGACCACGGCGCGCACACGTTCTACCTCGCGTTCGACTGGCTCGGGGGTTACCCCAAGTCGATCACCGCGAAGATGTCGAGCATCGCGCTGGTGAACGGCGTCAAGGCCGACACCGAGGACAACCTGTCCTGCTCCATCGAGTTCCCCCGCGGCACCGCCAGCGCGCACCTCACCTGGACCGCGGGCATCCGCAAGGTGATCTACACGTTGCACGGCGAACGCGGCGCCATCCGCGTCGAGGACGACAACGTCGAAGTGGCCGTGATGGATCCGGCGAGCGGCGAGGCAAACGGGACCGTCACCCCGACGTCGTGGACCATCAAGACGGAGAACGTGTCCTCCGACTGGATGGATGCGAGCCACGTGACCTGGTTCAAGTCGCTCCTCGGGCAGTTCGCCACCGCCGTCGAGCAGCGCGAGTACGTCGGCCAGGAAGCGCGCGACGCCGTGAAGTGCATCGAGCTGATCGAGACGGCCTACAAGTCCGCTTCGCAGGGCTCGCGTGAGCTGCCGCTCGGTCAGTCGGAGAGCCCGGTCGTGCGCCTGGTTCCGGCCGCCGCCGCGAGCATGTGAGCTGAGAAGAAACGAGAACGTTCGATGAACGCGATGAACCTCGACGCCGCGCTCTCTGCCGGGCAGCTCGGGTTCGTCGCGTTGATCGCCGTGCTGTACGGCGTGCGCGCGGCCACCCGCGGGGCCTCGCGGTCGGCGCGCATCGAGAAGAACGGGTCGTCGGCGCTGCTGGGCCGCGGCCCGATGGAGATGGCCTACTGGGCGCTCCAGCCGCTCGGTCGCACCTGCGTGCGCCTCGGCATCACGGCCAACGCGGTGACCTTCGCGTCGCTGGCGCTGGGGATCGCGGCCGGGGCGGCGATCGCCTTCGGGCACCTGGGCGTCGCGGCGCTGCTGTCGACCGTGTCGGCGCTGGGGGACGCGCTCGATGGGCTCGTCGCGCGCGAGAGCGGCACCTCGTCGAACGCCGGCGAGACGCTGGATGCGGCGGTCGATCGGTACAACGAGCTCGCGTTCTGCGTGGGGCTCGCCTTGTGGCTCCGTGAGTCGGCGCTGTGGCTCACGGTGACGCTGCTCGCGCTGGGCGCGTCGTTCATGGTGAGCTACTCGACGGCGAAGGCCGAGGCGCTCGGGGTCGAGCCGCCGCGCGGGGCGATGCGCCGTACCGAGCGCGCTGTGTACATGAACCTCGGCGCCGGTCTGGTGCCGATCGTCGGGCTGTTTGCGCCGGAGTACGCGCGGGTTCCGGCGCTGGCCGCCATCGTGCTCGTCGCGGTCGTCGGCAACATCTCCGCGGTGCGTCGCCTCGGGGCGGTCGCTTCGCTGGTTCGCGCGCGGGACGCGGCGGTCGCGGCCAAGCTCGCCGAGGCGAAGAGCGACACGCCCGTCGAAACGAACGTGGTGCGCCTGCCTACGCCCGTGCCCGTCTCGAGCGTCTCGACCAGCCTCCCGCTGGCCGCCCAGCGCACGTCCTGAGCGCCGGGCTCGTGACCCGCATGGAGCGAGCCGGCCTCGCCACGCTCGGACGCCACCAGCTCGCCGGGTTGGCGGCCGGGGTGGTCGACTACGGGACCTTCGTGGTCCTCGTCGAGCTCTTCCACCTCTGGCCTGAGGTGGCGACGCCGGTGGGCGCGCTGCTGGGCGCCGTCACCAACTTCACGCTGAGCCGCCACGTGGTGTTTCGCGGCTCGGGAGGCGCCGTGCAGGGGCAGATGGCCCGCTACGCCCTCGTCTCCTTCGGCAGCCTCCTGCTCAACACCCTGGGCGTGTTTGTGCTCTTTCGCCTGGCCGGCCTGAACCCCATCGTGTCTCGTCTCGGGACTGCGGCCGCGGTCAGCCTGGCGTGGAACTTTCCACTTCATCGCAACTTCGTCTTTCCGCATCAGGCGGAAGCCACTACGAAACCGACGGCCCCATGAGCAGCGCGACCCCCAAGACCACCCCGACGAGCACGCCCACGAATCAGCGTGTTCACCTCAAGACGATCGTGCCCGGCCCCAAGAGTCGCGAGCTGCGCGACCGCGAGGAGGCGCACATGGCGCCCGGCCTCCAGGGCTACGCCGTCATGGCGGGCATCGTCGCCGACCACGGCGAGGGGAGCACCATCACCGACGTCGACGGGAACACCTTCCTCGACTTCATCGGCGGCATCGGGGTCAACGCTCTGGGCCACTCGCACCCGGCCATCGTGAAGGCCATCGGCGACCAGGTGCAGAAGATCGCCGTCGGCTCGCTCACCTCGGAGCCGCGCGTCGACCTGGTCGAGCGGGTCGCCGCCCACGCGCTCAAGGACGGCGAGGGGAACGCGCTCCACCGTGTCCAGCTGTACTCGAGCGGCGCCGAGGCGGTGGAGAGTGCGCTGCGCCTCGCCAAGTCGCACACCGGCAAGTACGAGTTCGTCAGCTTCTGGGGCGGCTTCCACGGCAAGACCATGGGCACCCTGTCGCTCATGGGCTCGACGTCGAAGGAGCGCCTCGGCCCGATGGTCCCGGGCGCGCACTTCGTGCCGTACGCCGACTGCTACCGCTGCCCGCTGAACCTGGAGCAGAAGTCCTGCGGCCTGGCCTGCGTGGACCTCGCCCGCAAGCAGCTCAAGGTGTCGAGCGCTGGCGCCATCGCCGCGATGATCGCCGAGCCGATGCAGGGGACCGCCGGCAACGTCATCCCGCCGGACGACTTCCTCCCGGCGATGCGCTCGGTGGCCAAGGAGCACGACGCGCTCTTCATCTCCGACGAGATGCTCACCGGCTTCGGTCGCACCGGAAAGTACTGGGGGAGCGACCACTCCGGCGTGACGCCGGACATCGTCACCGTCGGCAAGGCGTTCGGCGGCGGCTTTCCGCTCTCCGGGGTGCTCACCAGCGACGGCATCGGCCAGGCGAAGCCGTGGTCGGTCCCCAGCGGCTCGTCGTCGTCGTACGGCGGCAACGCGCTCGGGTCGGCCGCTGGCGCCGCCTCGCTGCGCACCATCGAGGAGGATGGGCTGGTCGAGAGCTCGCGCGTCGTCGGCGCGTACCTGCTCGATCTGCTCCGTCCGTTCGTCGACGACTATCCCTTCGTCGGCAAGGTCGACGGCCGCGGGCTGTTCCTCGCCATCGAGCTGGTGTCCGACAAGAAGACCAAGGCGCCGCTGGCGCGCCACATCACCGACCAGATCTTCCGTGATTGCGTGGCGCGCGGCCTGCTGACCATGAGCTACTCGGCGCACTTCCGCATCCAGCCGGCGCTCACCATCGACCGTGAGACGGCCGCCAACGGCGTCGCCATCCTCCGCGAGGTGTTCGACGAGCTGAAGAAGAACCGGACCTACGCGTGACCGACAGCGCTCCGGCGCGCATCTGGCGCCACATGCGCGCCTTGTGGCCGCGCTGGACGCTGCTGCCGCCCGCCCCCTTTGTCCTCTGGCCGCTCTACTGCTTCTCCCGCGGCGAGTACGGCCGCTGGGAGCTGTGGATCCTGGTCTTCTTCGGGCTCTTCGTCCCCTACTGGAACGCGCGGACCAAGAAGCTCTACGTCGGCATCGCGCCGCTGGCGCTCGTCGGACCTTTGTACGACGCGATGCGCTTCATCCAGAACCTGGGGATCACCCCGGAGCGCGTGCACGTGTGCGATCTGCGGGCGATCGACGTCCGCTTCTTCGGCTTCGGCGTCATCGGGCCGGACGGACAGCCGGGCACCTTGCACGACTGGATGCAGGCGCACGCCCTGCTGCCGCTCGACGTCTTCTTCTCCATCCCCTACGGCACGTTCTTGCCGGCGGCGATCGTCGCCGGCGTCTTCCTCTACGTGCGCGACTACGCGGCGATGCGGAAGTTCACGCTGAGCTTCTTCCTGCTCAACGTCTTCGGCTTCATCACCTACCACGTGTACCCGGCCGCTCCGCCGTGGTGGTTCCACGCGCACGGCTGCGCGGTGGACCTGGCGGCGAAGGCGAGCGAGGGGCCCAACCTGGCGCGCGTCGACGAGTACCTCGGCATCCACTACTTCCACGGGTTCTATGGGCGCTCGCACGACGTGTTCGGCGCGGTGCCGTCGCTGCACGTGGCCTATCCGCTGATGATCTTCATGTGCGGCTGGCGCTGCTTCAAGCCGTGGATGCGCGTGGCGAGCGGCTTCTTCTACCTGCAGATGTGCTGCGCGGCGGTGTACCTCGATCACCACTGGGTGTTCGACGTGCTGCTCGGTACTTTGTACACGGTGGTGGTCATCGGGACGCTGACCTGGCTCGAACGGAAGCGCGCCGCGTGAGCACGTCGTCACCCCCGCGTAGCTTCAGCGACCGCGTCGGCCACTGGTTCGCCGTGTGGTTCGGCTGCGGGCACGTCCCGCGCGCGCCGGGGACGGCGGGGACCATCGGGGCGATCCCGCTCTTCTACCTGCTGCGGCCGTACGGACCGGTGGCGTTCGTCGCGGCGGCGGCGGTGCTGCTCGGCGTCGGCGTCTGGGCGGCCGGCGTGGTCGTTCGCGAGAAGGGGACGCACGATCCGCAGATCGTCTGCATCGACGAGGTCGTCGGTGTGCTCATCACCTGGGCCGCGGCGCCGCTCTACGGGCGAAGCGGCGTGTACGGGATGATCGTCGGCTTCGTCCTGTTCCGCCTGTTCGACCAGTTCAAGCCGTTCCCGGCGCGCCGCGCGGAGTCGCTGCCGCGCGGATGGGGCGTGATGATGGACGACGTGTTCGCGGGCATCTGGGGCGCGGCGGTGATGCTGATCCTCCGGCGCTGGATGTGAGGCGAGCCGGCGGGGTGGGGGTGCCCCGTTTCGCGATTTCGACGTAGGGGAACGCTGATTCAGCTACGTCGGCGTCGAGAGGTCGCGATCAACGGTCGTACGTGCGGCGCGAATCCGCGGGCGCCAGTCGCGCGCGTACTGCAGCGCGATGAACTGCTCGGGGGTCAGCCCATCGCCGGAGCCGAGGCCGAGGAGAGATGATCCGTGGCCCTGGCTGAAGAACACGTACACGCTCGACCCGTCGTCTTCGACGTAACCCCAAGGCCAGAAGCGAACGCCTCCGAGCTGCGCCGTGCGTCCGCGGAAGAGCGTCACCTGCTCCAGGGCGCCTTCCGCCTTCACGTACTCCCTGACCTCCGCGCGGGACACCGGGCACTTGGTGCCCGCCGGTAGCTCCTCGAGCTCGACGTGGAGCTTGACGATGTCGAGGCGAGAAGCAGGGATGTCGTCCAAGTCGATCACGCAGATGAGTCTCCCACGGAGAACGCTTCTGCGAGCGAAAGAGGCGGCCGGCGCGGAGGGCGAGGGCGTCGTCGCTCCGCGCTTCGTAGCTGAATCTGCGTTCACGTACGCCGCAAATCCAGGACGGGACACCTCCGCCCCGTCCGGGCACCCGCTTCGAGACTGACCTTCACCCGGCCGGATCGGCAAATCGCTCGCCGACCATCTCCTCGCTCTTCTTCCACAGTGCCTTCGCGTTGTTCCCATCGAGCGCGTACGGGCGAACACCCGGGGACACCGGGCCGATCGGTGCGTCGGTCGGGGTCGAGACCTGGCAGTCCTCGCAGAAGTGGGCGCCGACCTCCTCGCCGCTGGCGACGACGCCCGCCCACACCGAGGTCGCGGCGCCTTGCGGGACGGTCTTCCAGCGGAAGGCGGGCTCGCCCTGGGCGGCGAGGTCCTGGTTGATCTTCTCGACCATGCCTTCGATCGCGCTGGCCGGGAGGTGGCGCGCGAGCTCGGTCTGGATGCCGCCGGGGTGGAGCGCCGTGGCGCGGATGCCGCGCGGCTTGTGGCGGCGATCGAGCTCGACGGCGAAGAGGATGTTGGCGGTCTTGGAGCGGCCGTAGGCGACGAAGGGGTCGTACGCGGTGCGGGCGAAGCCGGGGTCTTCGAGGTCGACGTTGGCGTAGCGGTGACCCGACGACGAGACCATGACGATGCGGCCTCCATCGCGCACGAGGG
>JAMFST010000989.1 GCA_026225435.1 Labilithrix luteola | reverse complement strand
GGGCGTGATCGTCGCCCGCTGCCCTTGACCGATTGAACCAATTGAACCAAACTGGTTCAGTTGTGACGGCCGCTGACAAAGGAGATCGACGTGACGGAAAAGACCTGGTTCATCACTGGCGCATCGCGCGGCTTCGGTCGCGAGTGGACCCTCGCAGCCCTCGACCGCGGCGATCGCGTGGCGGCGACCGCCCGCGACATCGCCACCATGAAGGATCTGCGGGACAAGTACGGGGACCGCATCGTGGCACTCACGCTCGACGTGCGAGATCGCGCCGCCTGCTTCGCGGCGGTGGACGAGGCGCAGGCGCGGCTCGGGCGTCTCGACGTCGTCGTCAACAACGCCGGTTACGGTCAGTTCGGGATGATCGAAGAGCTGTCGGAGAAGGAGCTGCGCGATCAGCTGGAGACGAACCTCTTCGGCGCCATGTGGGTCACCCAGGCGGCGCTCCCGCACCTGCGAAGCCAGAAGGGTGGCCACGTCGTGCAGGTATCCTCCGTCGGAGGGATCACCGCCTTTCCGAGCTTCGGCGCCTACCACGCCTCGAAGTGGGCGCTCGAGGGCTTCACGCAGGCGCTGGCGCAGGAGGTGGCCGGCTTCGGCATCCGCGTGACCCTCATCGAGCCCGGTTCGTTCGCCACGGACTGGGGGGTAGGCTCGGCGCAGCACACCCGGCCCATTGCCGCGTACGCCGGGCTTCGCGAGAGGATCGAGGCGTATCGCAGCGCCATGCCCGGCAAGCCCGGTGACACGAAGGCCTCGGCGGGCGCGCTGCTCAAGATCGTCGATGCTGACGAGCCGCCGCTGCGCGTCTTCTTCGGTCCGGCTCCGCTGGCGATGGTCAAGGCCGACTACGCCAGGCGGCTGGAGGGCTGGGAGAAGTGGCAGCCGCTGGCCATCGAAGCCCAAGGAGCTTGAGCCGGCATGCGTAGCCGGCTGCTCTCGCCGACAACCACCGTCCTGACGCTGGTCACCTGGCTCGCGATGCTCCCGGGTTGCGCGACCGCAGCCTGAAGAACCAGATCGGCACCTGACACGCCGTCCGCGCGCCACCTGGCGATGGCGATCGCCGCGAATGCTACGCTGCCTCGTGATGCTTCGGCGCTTGGCTCTCGTCACCGGATTCGCGGCTGCCACGTTCTCCTCGCCGTTCGCGCAGGCTGCCGGATCCGGCAGTCCGGCGGCCGCGTCTTCCGGCGCACCGGCCGCACCGACGACGCCGCTCGGCTCCGCCCTCGCGGCCGCCGAGTCGAGCGACTACCCGCGCGCCGAGACGGAGCTGTCGGCCATCGGGGGGGCCGATCGGCCGGTGGCGCAGCTGGCGCTCGCGCGTGCGCGCTTCGAGCAAGGCAAGTACGCCGAGGCGGAGAAGGCCGCGCAGGCGGCGGCGAACAGCCCGGCGACCAAGGGAGGAGCCGTCGCCCTGCGCGCGGAGATCTTGCTGGCGACCGGGAAGGTGGCCGAGGCGACGCGCCTGCTCGAAGGGGCCCACGGCATCACCGGGCCATCGTCGCGACGCATCGCGCTCCTGCTCGGCGAGGCGAAGATCCGCGGCGGTCACCGCGCCGACGCCGAGGCGCCGTTGATGAGCATCGTGCAGGCGTACAACGACGACACCATCGGCTCGCAGGAAGCCGACGGGCTGGCGCTCGTCGGTCGCGCGGCGCACCTGCTCCGCAGCCCCAAGGACGCCAACACCGCCTTCAACGAGAGCGAGCGCGCCGGCGGCAAGAAGCCGGAGACGCTCGCCTGGCGCGCCGACCTGTACCTGGAGAAGTACGATCCCGGTCACGCCGAGGAGGTGCTCCGCGACGCGCTCGCCGTGGCGCCGCACCGCGCGGATCTGCTGGTGCGCATGGCGCGGGTGAAGCTCGAACAGGCGCTCGACTTCGACGCCGCCGACAAGCTCATCGCCGACGCGCTGGCGGTGAACCCGAAGTCGACCGCCGCGCAGGCGGTGAAGGCGTCGATCGCGCTCCACGACATGAACCTCACCGCCAGCGACGCCGCGCTCGACGCCGGGCTGGCGAACGATCCGCGCGACCTCGAGCTGCTCTCGCTCAAGGCGGCCACCCGCTTCCTGGCCGACGACAAGCCCGGTTACGAGGCGGCCAAGCGCAAGGTGTTCGCCGAGAACGGCGAGTTCTCCCGCTTCTACGGCATCGTCGGCGAGCTCGCCGAGTGGGAGCACCGCTACGAAGAGATCGTGCAGATGATGAAGGAGGCGGTGAAGATCGACGGCGAGGACGGCAAGGCCTGGGCGGATCTCGGCCTCACCGAGATGAGGAACGGCGACGAGACCGCGGGCCTCGAAGCGCTCCACCACGCCTGGTCGCAGGACCACTTCAACGTGCGCGTCTTCAACACGCTCAACCTCTACGAGCAGACGATCCCCTCGCACTACCAGCTCGACACCGACGGGCTGTTCAAGATCCGCTACCCGAAGGACGAGGAGCCGATCCTGAAGCGCTACGTGCCGCGTCTGCTCGGCGAGGCGTTCGGGAGCATGAAACAACGTTACGGCTTCACCCCGAGCTCACCGGTGCAGGTCGAGCTGTACGCCAACCGCGAGCAGTTCAGCGTGCGCACCAGCGGCCTGCCGAACATCGGGATTCAAGGCGTCTGCTTCGGGCACGTGGTGGCCGCCATGGCGCC
>JAMFST010000988.1 GCA_026225435.1 Labilithrix luteola | reverse complement strand
GTGCGCGCGGAGCATCTGTGCATTCCGCGCGCCATCGGCAACGACGTCTGCTGCGGCATGCGCCTGCTCGTCACCGATCTCCCGGCCGACGCGCTCGAGCCGCACTGGCCGGCGATCCGCGACCGGTTGCGGCGCATCTTCTTCGCCGGCGAGCGCGACATCCCCATGTCGCCGCGCCAGCGCGAAGCCGTGCTGCGTGACGGCCTGCCCGGTCTCGTCGCCACCGCGGACGACAACGCCACCCGCGGCATCTGGCGTCGCTTCGATCGCCAGGCGGCGCGCGACGACTTCGCTCGCGCCCACGGCGAAGGGCACGTCACCACCCGCCGCCTCTTCGGCTTCGAGGGGTTCATCGAGAGCTCGGGGAACGTCGACGGCCGCGATCCGCAGATCGGCTGCGTCGGCGGCGGGAACCACTTCGTCGAGATCCAGCGGGTCGACGCGCTCTTCGACGGACACGCGGCGCGCGCCTGGGGCGTCTCGCCGGGCGCCATCGCCATCATGGTGCACTCCGGATCGGTCGGCCTCGGCCACGCCGTCGGTGGGCACTTCATGGAGCGCGCGCGGGAGATCTTTCCGCGCGAGGTGAAGGCGCCCCGCGGAGGCTTCCACCCGCTCCCGACCGCGGGACCCCACGCCGAGGAGGGGCTCTTCTTCCTCGACGGCATGGGGAACGCGGCCAACTTCGCCTTCGCCAACCGGCTCTTCCTCGGCCTCATGGCGCTGCGCGCGCTCGAGGAGGCGACCGCGCGCACCATCGCCAGTCGCCTGGTGTACGACGCGCCTCACAACCTCGTCTTCCGTGACGGCGACGCCTTCCTCCATCGCAAGGGGGCGACCCCGGCGCACGGACCTTCGGGCACCGAGTGGCTCGGCAAACCGGTCATCATCCCCGGCTCGATGGGCGCGGCGAGCTATCTCCTCGCGGGCGAAGGGAGCGCGGCGGCCCTCGAGAGCGCCTGCCACGGCGCCGGCCGCGCTCTGTCTCGCGGCCGCGCCAGCCACGTCAGCGCCGAGGTCTTCGCGCGGACCACGGAGAAGCTCCGCGTCGTCGGCCCGATCGATCCGCGCTCCCCGCAGATCGCGCGCCGTCGCGACATCCTCGCGAAGCACGAGAAGCGGCTCATGGAGGAGGCGCCGTACGCCTACAAGCCGGTCGAGCCGGTGGTCGATTCGGTGGAGGGGGCGGGGATCGCGCGGAAGGTCGCGCGGCTCCTGCCACTCTGCACGGTGAAGGGCTGAGGGGTGCTATGGGGGCGACATGTCGCGACCGCTCGTCCCCCGCCTCGCTCGTGTCTCCTTCGCCCTCACCGGCGTCTTGCTCGTCGCGTGTGCCTCGGAGCCGGCTGCTCCGCCGCCGGCCGCCGTGCCCGCTCCGGCTGCACCGGTGGTGAGCGCTCCGCCGCGGCCGGCGGCCATCCCGCGCAACTTCGATCCGGTCGCGACCGGCCTCACGGTCGAAGGCATTCGCGCCGTCTGCGACGATCACCTGGCGAACGCGCGAATCCTCCTCGAGGAGCTCCACGGGCAGGCGAACGTGCCCGAGGCGCAGCTCACCTACGCGACCACGCTCGGCCGCTTCGACGACCTGGTCACCGAGGTCTCCGACGCGAGCCTGTTCCCCGCGCTCATGGGCGAGGCGCACCCGGACAAGGCGGTGCGCGCGGCCGGCAAGGAGTGCGAGCCGAAGACCGAGCAGCTGACGACGGCGATCTACCTCGACGCGACGCTGGCGCAGGTGCTCCGCGCCTACGCCCACAAACACGAGCAGCTCGACGAGGAAAAGGCGCGCCTGCTGCACGACGTGCTGCGCGACTTCCACCGCAACGGCCTCGACCTCCCGCCCGAGGGGCAGACCCGCCTGCGCGCGCTCAACAAGGAGATCACCGAGCTGGGGCAGCACTTCTCGACGAACATCGCCGAGTCGACCGGGCACCTGTCGGTCACGCCGAAGCAGCTGGCGGGCCTGCCCGCGGACTTCATCGCCAAGCACCCGGTGAAGGACGGCAAGGTCGACATCACCACCGACTATCCCGACTTCTACCCCTTCGCGACGTACGCCAAGGATCGCAAGGCGGCGCTCGATCTCTTCGTCCTCTTCACCAACCGCGGAGGCGACGAGAACGTGAAGATCCTCGAGAAGCTCATCGCGCTGCGCGACGAGAAGGCACACCTGCTCGGGTACAAGACGTGGGCCGACTACCAGACCGAGCCGAAGATGGCGAAGGACGCCGCCACCGTGGAGGCCTTCCTCGCCCACGTGCGCGACGCGGTGCGCGAGCCGGCGAAGCTGGAGCTCGCCGACTTCGTGAAGGAGCACGTCGCGCTCGGCGGCAAGGCGACCGACGCGCTCCCGCCGTCGGACCGCTACTACCTGGAGGACCGGCTGCGGAACAAGAAGTACAAGTTCGACTCGAAGGAGCTGGCGCATTACTTCGAGGTCGGCTCGGTGATCAAGGGGCTGCTCGCGGTGAGCGCGAAGATGTACGGGCTCGAGTACCGCGAGGTGCCGGCGCAGGCCTGGCACGAGGACGTGAAGGCCTACGAGGTCTGGTCCGACGGGAAGCAGATCGGAAAGTTCTACCTCGACCTCTACCCGCGCGCGGACAAGTACAAGCACGCGGCGATGTTCCCGGTGCGCACCGCCAAGCTTCTGCCCGACGGGACCTACCAGCTGCCGGAGGCCGCGCTCGAGTGCAACTTCCCCCGCCCGGCCAAGCCGGGTGAGCAGGCGGGGCTCATGCAGCACGGCGACGTGGAGACCTTCTTCCACGAGTTCGGCCACGTCCTGCACCACATCCTCACGCGCTCGCAGCTGGCGACCTACGCCGGCGCCAACACGGTGCAGGACTTCGTCGAGGCGCCGTCGCAGATGTTCGAGGAGTGGCCCTGGAGCCGCGAGGTGCTCGACACCTTCGCGCGGCACGACGTCACCGGCGCCAAGATCCCCGACGCGCTCTTCGCCTCGATGACCAGGGCGCGCGCGTTCGGTCGGGCGCTGGGCACGCAGCGGCAGCTGTTCCTCGCCTCGCTCGACATGGCGTTCCACACGCGGACGCCGCCGCTCGACACCACCGCCATCGTCGCGGAGGTGCAGAAGGCGAACGACCCGTTCGCCTACGTCCCAGGCACCCACTTCCAGAGCTCGTTCGGCCACATGGCCGGCGGCTACGACGGCGGCTACTACGGCTACCAGTGGTCGCTGTCGCTCGCGCAGGACGTGCTCACCCGCTTCAAGAAGGAGGGGATGCTCAACCCCGCGACGGCGCGCGCCTGGCGCGACGAGGTGCTCTCGAAGGGCGGCGGCGAGGACGAGCGCACCGAGGTGGCGCACTTCCTCGGCCGCGAGCCCAACGAGCAGGCGTACATCACGTTCCTCAAGGGGCACTGACGTCCGGCTGGTGCTTCACGGCTTGACCGGCGCGTATCTTCATTCGTAGGCGAAGGTGCGCGCGCCACCCCCCGCCTCCGCCCCAAATTGCGGTCAGCTGATCAGCGCCTGCTAGCCTGAGCTTCGATGAAGCACAGCACCTCCCTGGTCTGCCTCACCTTGGGTCTACTCGGCACGGCGGTCGCGGCCGCCTGCGGCAGTAACGACGACGGCAGCACCTTCGATGGAGGCACGCATTCCGGCACCGATGGCGGGGGTGACGACAGCTCGGTGAGCATCGGGCTGGGCGGCGAAGGCGGCCTGGGCGGCGGCAACATCGATCCGTCCACGTTCATCGTCAGCCCGACGCCGGACATCCTGACGGCGGTCGTCGGGGCCACGCCGCCGACCCAGCAGCTGGTCGCCACCGCCAACGGCAAGCCGATCAACGCTTCGTTCCGCATCCTCGACCGCGGCGAGCTCGGCTCGGTCGGCCTGGCGTCCGGCCTCTTCACCGCGGCCGGCAACCTCGGCGGCGTCGTCAGCGTGGTCGCCGACTACGAGGGCGTCACCTCGCAGCCCGCGCTCATCACCGTGAAGCTGCAGGGGACGGAGAACGGCGATCCCGCCGCGGCCGACGCCGGAGCGAGCGGCGCGGGCGGTTACGGCGGTGTCGGCGGCAGCGGAACCGGCGGCCCGGTGTCGCCCGCGGTGCAAGCCGTCCTCGACAGCGCGAACCCCGGGAGCGACGGCTCCGCCTGGCTCTATCCGTACGACGCGACCGTGTTCCCCCGCGCCATCCTCGCGCCGCTGCTCCAGTGGAAGCCGGGCACGGCGAAGGACTACGACGGCATCAAGATCCAGCTGACCGAGGGGAACTACTCGTTCACCGGCTACTTCGCGAAGCCGGCGGCCGCGACGGTGTTCCAGAACCATCCGATCCCGCAGAACGTGTGGACGACGCTGTACAGCTCGTACACCTCGGCCACCGCGGGCGAGACGGTGACGGTCAACGTCACCCTCTCGAGCGGCGGCAAGGCCTATGCGCTCCCGCCGCGCACCTGGACCATCGCGGGCGGCTCGCTCGAGGGGACCGTCTATTACAACTCGTACAACACGCAGCTGGTCACCAACTCGGACTTCTACGTCGCGGTGAACGGCAAGCGCGTCCGCATCGGCGCAGCGACCCTGGCGATCCGGGCGGACTCCACCGCGCCGACGGTGGCCGCTGGCGTGTCCTCGGGTGCGGCCAATGGAACCGACTGCACCGTGGCGGGCAAGACGGTGAACGACAACGGCTCCGGTTGCGATGCGACCGGTTGTCGCGTGTGCCACTCGGTCGCGGCGAAGGGCGGTTCGCTGATCACGCAGAAGGGGGAGCTCACGCCGTACACCGCCAACACCGATTACAATACGTCCAAGCTGGTGACGCTGAGCGCGACCACCGCCACCGAGGCGACATTCGGCACCGACAACGGGCAGTTCACGTTCCCCGCGTTGTCTCCGGACGGCACGCTCGTCTTCACCAACGGGCAATACGGCACCAGCTCGCTCTTCAAGACCAGCAACCTCGCGACGCCGGCCAGCGCGGGCTCGACGGGGCTGCCGTCGAACCTCGGGGCGTGGAACCCGACCTTCTCGCCCGACGGCGCGCACGTGGCCTTCAACTACTGGACCGGCACCGGCGCGGACCAGAAGTCGCTCGCCGAGGTCAACTACGACGCCACGGCCAATGCCTTCACTGCGCCGAAGGTTCTCTTCACGCCGAGCGCCGGCGTGGTGACCTGGCCGAGCTACCTGCCGGCCAGCAATGCCATCGTCTTCGCCAACCAGACCGCCGATCTCGGCGACTTCGGCCAGACCTGGCACAACAGCCAGGCGAACCTCTGGTGGTACGACGAGACCAGCGGCAAGGCGGCGGCGCTCGCCAACCTGAACGGCGTGTCGCTGCCGACCTCCGCATCGCACCCCAACGATGCCATCCTCAACTACGAGCCCACGGTCAATCCGGTGGCCTCGGGCGGTTACGCCTGGGTCGTCTTCACCAGCCGCCGCCTCTACGGCAACGTCGCGACGCTCGATCCGTACGACAGTGACCCGCGCAACGACAGCGGCTTGAGTCTCACCTCGCCCACGCCGAAGAAGCTGTGGGTCGCGGCCATCGACCTCAACGCCCCCGGCGGCACCGATCCGAGCCACCCGGGCTTCTACCTCCCGGCGCAGGAGCTGCTAGCCGGGAACTCGCGTGGGTTCTGGGTCGTCGATCCCTGCAAGGCGGACGGCTCGTCGTGCGCCACGGGCGACCAGTGCTGCGGCGGGTACTGCCAGGCCGGCGGCGACGGCGGCGCGCTCGTCTGCGGCTCCACGAAACCCACCTGCGCGGCGGACTACGACAAGTGCACCGTCAGCTCCGATTGCTGCGATGCGCCCAGCGGCGTCGCCTGCGTCGGCGGGGTCTGCTCCGTTCAATCGCCGCGCTGAAACGCGGTGAGAAGAGATCATGCGACGAGACGGGGGCGGGCCCGTCTTGTCGTCATGGCTCGTCATCGCTCGGCTGCGGCCGCCGCCGTTCTCGCCGTCTCGCTGACCGCCGCGTGCTCCGGAGTCGCCGATCGCGCAATTGACGATCCCGCGAGCGCCGAGGCGACCGACGCGTCCACCGCCCCCCAGCCGACGGAGATCGTGACGAGCGACGAGGCCGGTGCGGGCGACAGCGGGGCCGCGCTCGGTCTCGCCGAGGCCAGTCTCGACGCAGCGGCATCCGACGCGGCCGACGCCGGCCCGTCCTTCGCCCACTTCTACGGGGGCAACGCGCACTGGGACTACGACTGGACGGCGCAGCAGATCGCCGACCACCTGCACCAGACGAGCATGACGACGGTGCGCTTCGACACCGGCGGCTACGATCCGTCACACGTCGCCAAGGTTCACGATTTCGCCGTGCAGCTCGCGGCCATCGATCCTTCGATCAAGCTCTTCGTCGCCATCGACGCTGGCTTCGACGCCACGGTGAACGAGGCGACCAACTACGCCACCGCGTACGCCGGCGCGCTCTCGGTGGTCCAGGCGCTCGGCCCGGTCGGCGTCACCGACTTCGAGTGCGGCAACGAGCTCCTCTCCGATCCGCGCGTGTTCCCCGTGGCGACGCTCGCCGGCGACCTCCCTTCGCAGTACGCCGGCGGCGCCCCCTGGCAAGCGATGCGCGGCACCATTCGCGGCATGGTCGACGCGGTGAAGGGGGCCAGCGACGCCGGCGTCACGTATCGCGCGGCGGTCAACTTCACCATCGCCCAGATCGCCGCCAGCGACATGCTGTGGAACGGCGCCGAGCCCGACGGATCGAGCGGACACCCGACCGTGCGCTGGGACATCACCACCTGGCACAACTACGAGGTGTACGGCAGCCCGTTCCACATGGGGACCAATGGCCATGGCAACAGCTTCGACCTGATGGGATACATCGCCGCGGCCTACGGCAAGCCGATCATGATCACCGAGTGGAACTCCAACCCCGAGGACGACGACGCCACCAAGACGGCGTTCAGCACCACCTGGCTCACCGAGGCCTACGCCCATCGCCAGGTCGACGGGATCGAGAGCACGATGATCTACCAGCTCGGCGGCGGCGCACCCGACTTCGGGCTCTTCGTCTTCCCCGGGCAGACCGCGGAGCTGACGACGTTCGCCGCCAGCCACCCCTGACGACGTTCACGCCCCCTTGGTCAGCCGGAGCAGCACGTCGGTCATGCGCCGGGCGAACGCTCCGGGATCGTCGAGCGGCGCCCCCTCGGTGAGCACCGCCTGATCGTAGAGTAGCTCGAGGCACTCGGCGACCTGCGGATCGTTCTTCTCCACCAGCGCCTCGAGGTTGCGCAGCACCGGATGGCTGGGGTTCAGCTCGAAGATGCGCTCGCGCGGGGGGACCTCGCGGCCGGCGTCACGCAGGGCGCGCTGCACCGAGCCGTGGGCGCCGCGGCCGATGACCAGGCAGCAGGGGGAGTCGGTGAGCCGCTCGCTCCAGCGCACCTCGCGCACGCGATCGCCGAGGACCGCACGGGTGCGTGAAAGCACCTTCTCGAGAGCGCCGGCGGCGATCTCCCGCGCCTTCTTCTCGTCCTCGCTCTCCTCCAGTTTCAGATCGGCCTGCATCGCCGAGATCAGCTTCTTCCCGTCGAGCTCGCGCAGCGACTCGCTCACCCACTGGTCGATCGGCTCGACCATGAAGAGCACCTCGTAGCCGCGCTTCTTCAGCCCCTCGAGGTGCGGCGCGCCTTCCAGCGCCAGCCGCGACTCGCCGACGGCGTAGTAGATCGCCGGCTGCCCCTCCTTCATCCGCGCGACGTAGTCGCCGAGCGAGGTGAGGCCTGTCGCAAAGGTGCTCTCCCAGCGGAGCAGCCTCGCCAGCCGGTCCTTGTTCTCGTAGTCGGTGGCCGCGCCCTCCTTCAGGTACACGCCGAACTGCTCGTAGAACTTCTTGAAGTCGTCGGGCCGCTCGCTGGCCATCGCGTCGAGCGCGTCGAGCACCTGCTTCACCAGCGTCTTGCGGATGACGCGCACCGCCGGCGACTCCTGCAGCAGCTCGCGCGAGACGTTGAGCGGCAGATCGTCGGAGTCGACCACGCCGACCACGAAGCGCATCCACTCCGGCACCAGCTCCTCGCACTCCTCCATGATGAGCACGCGCTTGACGTACAGACGTACACCGCGCGGCTTCATCCCGAAGCGCAGCTCGGGCGAGCGCTCGGCCGGCACGAAGAGCAGCCCGGCGAACTCCTGCGTCCCCTCCACCTTGAAGTGCGCGCGGGCGAGCGGCTTGGCGTCGGTGCCCAGGTGCGCCAGGTGCTGGAAGAACTCGTCGTACTCGCTGTCCTTGATCTCCGACTTCGACCGCTGCCAGAGCGCGCTGGCGCGGTTCACCGTCTCCCACGCGGTCGTCTCGCTCTCCCCTTCCTTCTTCTTCGTCTCCAGCTGGATCGGATAGCTGACGTAGTCGGAATAACGGGTCACCAGCTCGCGCAGGCGCCACGGCTGGGCGAACTCCGCCTGCTCTTCCTTCAGGTGCAGGGTGATGCTGGTGCCGCGGCTGGCGCGCTCGGCCGGCTCGAGGGAGAAGGTGTCCTTCCCTTCCGAGATCCACTTGGTCGCCGTCGCGCCGCCCGCGGCGCGGGTCACCACCTCGACCCGATCGGCCACCAGGTAGGCGCTGTAGAACCCGACGCCGAACTGCCCGATGAGGCGTGCGTCCTTGTTGCCGCTCTGCGCCAGCTGCTCGAGGAAGGCGCGCGACCCGGAGTGCGCCACCGTGCCGAGGTTCTGCGCGACCTCCTCCTCCGTCATGCCGACGCCGTTGTCCTCGATGGTCAGCGTGCGGGCGGACTCGTCGACGTGGAGGCGGATGACCAGCGAGCTGTCCCCTTCCAGGAGCGCGGGCTCGGTGATGGCGCGGAAGCGGAGCTTGTCGAGCGCGTCGGCGGCGTTCGAGACCAGCTCGCGGAGGAAGATCTCCTTGTTGCTGTAGAGGGAGTGGATGACCAGGTGCAGGACCTGGCTGACCTCGGCTTGGAACGGGCGGGTGACCGGCTCGGACATGATGCCCATGCCGGTAATCCCGCCACCGACAGAGTCAAGAGCTACTGGAGGCGCGGGGAGTAGAACCGGTAGAAGTCCGAGCCCGCCCAGGCCGGCACGGTGACCTCATGGCGCTTGTCGCTGCGGTGGTAGCTGGCCGCGTCGTTCGCGTCCCCCTTGCCGCCGTACTGCGCGATGTACGGATACGGGTAGACCGGACGCGAGCGCGCCGTCTTCCCCTTCGGCGGATCCTTCGTCACGATCGCGTCGGGCGCCTGGTTGCGCTCCGCCCACAGCATCAGCGGGGTGAGCATGTCGACGGCGCTCGGCCCCTCGCCTCCGCTGCAGTGGTGCACGCCGGGCAGCAGGTAGAGCCGCTCGAAGGACTCGGTCTTGCCGCGTCCCATCGTCTCCTCGACCGCCTGGTGGTAGGCGATGCTGTTGATCGGCGAGATGTGCGGATCCCCCCAGCCGTGCCACAGGATCAGCTTCCCGCCGCGCTGCGCGAAGGCGGACAGATCGGGATCGGTCGCGTCGAAGAGCGGATGGCGCGGGCGCAGCTTGTCGAAGGTGGCGCGGTCGAAGTTGAGATCGGCCAGCGTGTAGCGAGCGGGCGGATCGGTGTCGAAGATGAGGTGACCGAGCGCGTCGAGCGCGATCTTCTGGCTCAGCATCGGCTCGCGGGGTGACGACGGCACGTAGACGCCCGCCCACGCCAGCTCCGAGCCGGGCTGCGGGCCGCCGACGGTCAGGCGCTCGCCGGTCGCGTGGTCCTTCGGCCCCTCGTAGAGGCGACGGACGGTCTCCACCTCGGCGCCGGTGAGGCACTGCCCCTTGTCGAGGTCCGAGGAGCACTGCACCGTGCTCGGATCGAAGTGGCACGCCTCGGGCGCCGAGACGAGCCCGTCGACCTGACCGTCGAGCCCGTCGCAGGCCGCGAGCACCGCGTCGTGGAGGATGGGCAGGCGGCTGGCGACGAGCACCGCCTCGCCCGTCGGATCGGTGTTCGAGCGGGCCTGCCAGCCGTGGAACAGGCTGTTCTGCACCTCGAAGTTCATCGCCGGGGCGCCCGCAACGATGCCGTCGAAGTCGGCGGGAAAGCGCTGCGCCTCCATGAGCGCCTCGCGCCCTCCGTCGGAGCAGCCGCTGAAATAGGAGCGATCCGCCGGGCGACCGTAGAACGTGGCGATCAGCCGCTTGGCGGTGATGGCCGTGAGGTGCACCGCGCGGTAGGCGAAGTCCGCGCGCTTGAGCGGATCGCTGCCGAAGTCGCCGCTCATCCCCTCATGCCCCATGTCCGTGGAGGCGACGGCGAAGCCGTTGGTGTCGAGGAGCGGGCAGCCGTCGGCGGCGCTGGCGTGCAGGGAGATGGTGCCGCAAAGCCCGCCGCAGCCGACCTGCAGGTAGCGCTGGGTCCAGGTCTTGGTCGGCAGCTCGAGGTGAAAGCCGACCGACGGCGCGAGCCGGGCATCCACCGAGCAGATCTACACCCCGACGCGGATCTTCCCCTCGGTCACGCGGCTGAAGCGGCTCCCCACGCAGCCGATCGCGACCAGATCGACCGACAGGAGCGCCGAGCACGTGCGGGTGCGCGGGTAGATGGTGGTGTCGAGCGGGCGCGTGTCCGCGGTGGGACCGACTGCCACGGCGACCACCGGCGCAGGAGCGACGAAGGTTCCGCACTGAGGCAGCAGGAACAGCCAGAACGGCAGCGAGAGCGCAGCGAGCTTTCTCATCCCGAGCGCGACTCTCGGGCAGCTCGATCGAGATGTCCACCGCTTGCTTGTTTTGGTTTGTGTCCCGGGTCGTCTTCGAGCAACGTGAGCAGCAGCTTTCGCTCGTCGGCGCTCAGCTTTGCCAGCAGGTGCGTACGGACGGCGCGCGCGGTGAGCCCCGGTGCGCCCTCGTGAGTGTACCCTGCGCGACTCGAGATGGCGCGCGCGGCCCGGCTCCTGTCGCTCCTGCAGATCCTGCGAAGGCGCACCCGCCCGGTCACGGCGGCGGTGCTGGCCGCGGAGCTGGGGATCTCCGAGCGCACCGTCTACCGCGACATCGTCGAGCTGACGACGCAAGGGGCGTCGATCACCGGCGCGGCC
>JAMFST010000987.1 GCA_026225435.1 Labilithrix luteola | reverse complement strand
GTACCCGAGTAGGTACATGATGCCGAAGGTGCCGACGAGCGACAGCGGCACGGCGATGCTGGGGATGGCCGTCGCCCGAACGTTGCGCAGGAAGACGAAGATGACGAGGACGACCAGCCCGATGGTCAGGCACAGGGTGAATTCGACGTCCTCGACCGAGGCGCGGACGGTCTCGGTGCGGTCGGCGAGCACCTTCACTTCGAGCCCCTGGGGGAGCGACGCCTTGAGCTGCGGCAGGAGCGCCTTCACGTGGTCGGCCACGTTGATGATGTTGGCGCCCGGCTGGCGCTGGACGTTGAGGATGATGGCGCGCTTCTCGTTCGCCCAGCCGGCCAGCTGCGCGTTCTCCACGCTGTCGATGGCGTCGGCCACGTCGCCGACGCGGATGGGGGAGCCGTTCTTGTAGGCGAGGATGAGCGTCTTGAAGCCCTCGGCCTTGAAGAGCTGATCGTTGGTCGCCAGCGTGTAGTCCTGGCGGACGCCGTCGAGGTTGCCCTTGGCCTCGTTGACGTTGGCGTTGACCAGCGCGGCGCGCACGTCCTCGAGCGACAGGCCAGCGCTGGCCAGCTGCTCCGGATCGACCTGCACGCGCACGGCCGGCTTCTGCCCGCCGTTCAAGGTGACGAGACCGACGCCGGAGACCTGGCTGATCTTCTGTCCGAGGATGGAATCGGCGACGTCGTCGACCTGGTCGAGGCCGAGGCTGTCCGAGCTCACGCTGAGGGTGAGCACCGGCGTGTCGGCGGGGTTCGATTTGCTGTAGATGGGGGGCGTCGGCAGCGTCGACGGCAACACGCTGGAGGCCGCGTTGATCGCCGCCTGCACGTCCTGCTCGGCCGCGTCGATGTTGCGGTCGAGGGTGAACTGTACGGTGATCTGCGAGCTGCCGAAGGACGACACGCTGGTCATCGACGACAGCGACGGCATCTGCCCAAGCTGCCGCTCGAGCGGCGTGGTCACCGCCGTGGCCATGGTGTCGGCGCTGCCGCCGGGGAGGAACGTCGAGATGACGATGGTCGGGTAGTCGACCTGGGGCAGGGCGCTGATCGGCAGCTGGTAGAAGCCGAGCATGCCGGCGAGGCACAGCCCGATCATCAGGAGGGTCGTGGCGACCGGGCGGCGGATGAACGGCTCGGAGATGCTCGCGTGAGTCCCGGGAGGGGACTCGCCGCCGTGGCCGCCCCCCTCAGCGCCGGTCGCGTCCGGGGTCTGCGCGCCTGGAGGAGGGATGGCCGGCTCGCCTCCGGCGGGCTTGCCCGGGAGGGTGGCGTCCTCGTGGTCCATCAGTTGCCGCCCTTGCTCGGGTCGTTCGGCGTGGAGGTGTCGGCGGCAGCAGCGGCGGCGGCGGCCTTGGGATCGAAGACGCGCGTCTGCACCTTGCTACCGGGCTTGAGCTGGTTCTGCCCGTCGACCACGATCTGCTGCCCCACGGTCACCCCCTTGGAGAGGATGGCGATCTCCCCCTGGATGACGTCGACGGTGACCGGCGCCATGGCCACCCGGCTGTCCGGGCCCACGACGTAGACGAACGCGCCCGACGGGCCGCGCTGCACGGTCGCTGCGGGCACCACCAGCGCGTTGCTGCGCGTGGTGACGAGGAGCCGCGTCTTGACGAACTCGTTCGGCCAGAGCTTCTTGTCCGGGTTGGCGAACGACGCGCGCAGCCGGATGCTCGCCGTCTGCTGGTTGATCTGGTTGTCGACGAGCAGCAGCTTGCCGGTGCCGAGCAGCTTGTTGCCGTCGCGGCTGTACGCCTCGACGGTGACCGCCCCCGCCTGCTGCGCCGCTGTCACGCGGGACAGATCGTCCTCGGGCAGCGTGAAGAGCACCGAGATGGGGTCCATCTGGGTGATGACGACGATGCCGTTGGACGTCGTGTCCGACGCGTGGACGATGTTGCCCGGATCGACGTTACGAACGCCGGTGATGCCGTCGACCGGGCTCACGATGCGCGCCCAGTCGAGGTTCAGCTTCGCGGACTCGACCTGCGCCTGGTCCGACTGCACGCTGGCGGCGGCCTGATCGACCAGCGCCTGCTGGTCGTCCTGCTGCTGCTGCGCGATGAGGTTCTGCTTGCGCAGGGTGACGTAGCGATCGAGGTTCAGCTTGTTGTCGCGGAAGGTGGCGCTGTCCTTGGCGACCGCCGCCTGCGCGGTGTGCAGCTGGATGGCGAAGGGGCGCGGGTCGACCTGCGCGAGCACGTCCCCCTTCTTCACGAACTGCCCCTCCTTGAAGAGGACCGAGTCGAGCCGCCCGTCGACCTGCGGCCGCACCTGCACGGTGGCGAGCGCGAGGACGCTGCCGAGCCCCTCGAGGTAGATCGGCATGTCCTTCTGGACGACCGGCGCCGCCGACACGGGCACGGTGCGATCCGGGTTGACGCTCGCCGCGCCGCCGGGACCGCCCGCGGCCCCCTTCTTCTCGTGCATCCGGTTGTAGACGACGAAGCCGCCGATCACCGCGACGAGCGCGCCGAGGAGGATCCAGCGCGTCGCCTTCCCCTTCGGTGCAGGTCCGCCCGCGTGGCCGCCCGCGCCGGTCGCGCCGTGCCCACCGCCCTCGACGTGCGGCGGGAGCAGGGGGGTCGGGGCTTCGGCCGGGGGAAGCATGTGGCGTTCGTCGGTGCGGTTCATGGAGTCGGGCTCTCGAAGGTCGATGCGGCGGTCGGTCGAAGTCGGGTCGGGCGTGGCTGCGTGACGCTCAGCGTTTGCCGAGGGCGGTGAGGAGCTGGGCGCGAGCGGTGGAGAGGTTGAACTGCGCGGTCACGAGCTGCGCGCCGGCGTTCTGCAAGGCGACCTGCGCGTCCCCGAGCTCGATGATGCTCCCGACGCCGGCCGAGTAGCGACCGTCGGCCAGGCGCAGCTGCTCGCGCGCGTTGACGAGCGCGTCACGCGCGGCGTCGATGGCGATCTTGTCGGCGCGGACCATCAGCTGCGCCTGGTCTACGTCGAAGCGCACCTGCAGCTTCTCCGCTTCGAGGGCGGCGTCGGCGGCGTCGAGGTTCCCCTGCGCCTCGCGGACCTGCCCCTGCGTGTAGCCGCCCTGGAAGAGCGCCCAGGTGGCCGTCGCGCCGACGTTCCAGTTCAGGCCGAGCGAGTCGAGCGCGACGCCCGCCTCGTTGACGCCGCCGACCGCCGAGATCGAAGGGCCGTAGCTCCCCTTGGCCGCGCGCACCGAAAGGCGGTCGGACTGGCGCGTGCGCAGGTAGGAGAGCAGCTCGGGGCGCTGGGCCATGGCCTGCTCGATCAGCTTCTCGCGCGGCAGGTCCTCCCCCGGCACCGGCGCCTGCTCGTCGCTCGACACGTCGTAGTTGGTCGACTCGGAGAGCCCCATCGCCTGGTTCAGCTGCGCCTTGGAGATCTCGTAGTTGTTCTGCGCGTTGATCAGCTGCACCCGGTAGTTCGCCAGATCGGTCTTCGCCTGGGCGAGCGCGATCTCCGGCTGGGTCCCCACCTGCACGAAGCCCTCGGTCTGCTTCAGGTGCTTGATCTGGTTGTTCACCGTCTCGGCCGCGACGGTGATCAGATCCTTCTGCGCGCGGGCCCCGAAGTACGCCTTGCGCACGTTGAGGACGATGTTCAGCTCGGTGGTCTGCTCGCTCGCTTCGAGCGACTCCACCGCCTTGTTGGCGGCGTCGGTCTTGTAATAGGTGGTGCCGAAGTCCCAGAGCAGCTGCGACGCGGTGCCGCCGAAGATGAAGTACCCGGCGGTGCCGGTGACGGCCACGGTGCTCGCGCTGCTGGCCCCGGTCGCGCTGCCGGTGGCGGTGGTGGTCGTTCCGCTGGTGCCGGTGGTGCCGGTCGTCGTCCCGCGGCTGGTGCTCACCGAGCCGTGGATCTCCTCGGCAGTGGCGGTGCCGACGACCTGCGGCAGGAGCCCCGAGCGCGCCTGCCCGTACCGGCCGCGCGCGGCGTCGGTGTTGGCCCGCGCCTGCATCATCGTGGGCTGGTGCTGCAGGGCGATCTTCTCGGCGTCGTCGAGGCGCACGACCCGCCCGCTGGGGACCGGGGTCTCCGCGGGCTTCTCGTCCGCCGGTGTCGCCGTCGCGCCGGTACCGGGCTGGGGCGGCACGTTGGAGCCGGCGGTGGCTCCAGGCGGCTGGGCGATCGGAGCGGCGCCGGGGGGATTTCCTTGTGCAGGCGAGACCTGCATGACCAGGGGGAGAGCGAGGACGGAGAGCGAGAACATGGGCGGCGGCGTCGGGCCGGCTCGCAAGCATCGATCCATGGCGCTCCGTGCTCCCGCCCTGCCGAGAAGCGCGTCGGTTCTTCGGTCGCGCTTCGTTCTCCGATAGAACACCTGTTCGGAAACAGAACGCTAGCGCTGGCCTTTGCGCCGGGTCGTCCGTTTCCTTTCGCGCCGCGTCCTCGCGGCGCGAATGTGGCCGCAACTACAAGACATATCTTCGCTTTTTCGCAAATGCCAACGGGCTCGACCTTCCTCGCCCCACCCCTGACCTCGCGTGCGCACTCTCCTTGCTGAGCGAACCGCCGTGTCGACCAAGCCCGGGATCCGCGTCCGTCTCGCGACGGTCGTCCTTCTCGGCGTCCTCGCGTCCACCATCTCCCTGATCACGCTCACGAATGTGCTGCGGACGAGCACCTCGCAGCGGGTCGAGCGGGCGCATGACGCGGTGACGGAGACGATC
>JAMFST010000986.1 GCA_026225435.1 Labilithrix luteola | reverse complement strand
GATCGCCGAGCAACGCGCCTCCGGTGAACGGCGAGCTCGGATCGACCGCGCAAACCGCCACGCTCAGCGAGCGCCGGCGATAGGCGGTGACGAGCGCCGAGGTCAGCGTCGATTTGCCCACGCCCGGCGGCCCGGTGATGCCGAGAATGTGCGCGCGACCGGCGAAGGGGGCCAGGAGCTCGACCAGCTCCCGGCGCTCCGGTCGCTCCTGCTCGACGCAGGAGATCAGCCGGGCGATGGCCTGCGCGTCGCCCTCTCGTGCGCGCGCGACGAGCTCGGCCACGTTCACCGCGACCTGCGGGGAGGCTCGTCGAACGCCAGCGCGGCGAGCACCCTCTTTTGTACCTTGCCGCCGGGGTTCCGCGGCAGCTCGGGGAGAAACAGGTACTCGACCGGCACCTTGTAGTCGGCGAGCCGGGAGGCGGCGTGCGCCTCGACCTCGGCGGCGCTGAGCTCCGCTCCGGCGCGCACGACCACCGCGGCGCGCACGCGCTCTCCGAAGAGCGGATCGGGCACGCCGACCACCGCGACCTCGGCGACGCTCGCGTGGCTGGCGAGCGCGTTCTCCACCTCCAGACAGTAGATGTTCTCGCCGCCGCGGATGATCATGTCCTTCAGGCGGTCGAGCACCTCGACGTACCCGTCGGCGTCGATCCGTCCCACGTCGCCGGTGTGTAGCCAGCCGTCGCGGAAGGCCGCGGCGGTGGCCTCCGGTGCGCACCAGTACCCGGCGGTGACGATGTCTCCACGGACGCACAGCTCGCCGACGACGTCGCGCTGGTCCCGCGGCTCATCGGTCCCCTCCGCGACGATGCCCAGCTCGACGTCGGCGACCGCCGGCCCCACCGACCACGGGCGTGCGGCCCACGCTTCGTGCGCGCAGAAGGTCACGATGGACGTCGCCTCGGTGAGCCCCCAGACGTTGGCGAACTTCAGCGCGGGCAGCGCGCGCATCCCCTCGGCCAGCAGCGGCGGCGGCACCGGCGAGCCGCCCATGATGAACAAGCGCAGCGAGGCGAGCGAGTCGCGGGAGAAGCCGCGGTGACGGAGCATCAGCCCGAGCATCGTCGAGACCCCGGCGAACACCGTGACCCGCTCCTCGGCGATCAGCGCGAGGCACCGCCCGGTGGAGAAGGCGCCGTCGAAGACCAGCGTGGCGCCGGCGAGCGCGAAGCCGAGCAGCTGCGAGTGCACCGCGGTCGCGTGGAACATGGGTGCGATGACGAGCGTACGGTCGTCGGGCCGCAGCGCCGCGAGGGCCACCAACCGGCGCGCGTTGGCGAGGAGGTTGGCGTGGGTGATCATCGCCCCCTTCGGTCGGCCGGTGGTGCCCGAGGTGTAGAGGATGTTGGCGATGTCGGAGCCGGCACGCGCGAGGCCAGGGAGCGTCGCGTCCGCTGCGCCGCTCACCTCGGTTTCGTCGGCGGCTCCGACATCCGTTAGCGCGTCCGTGTCGACTCGCGGCACGTCGGCGCTCTCGGCGAGCCGCGGGCTCAGCTCGTCGTCGCTCAGCACCAGACGCGCACCGCTGTTGGCGAGGATGAAGGCGACCTCCGCGGTGACCAGCCGGGTGTTCACCATCACCGCGATCCCGCCCGCGAGCTGCACGCCGAAGTACGCGACCGCGCAGCGCCAGCCGTTCTGCACGAGCAGCGCCACGCGGTCCCCTGGCTCGATGCCGCGCGCGCGCAGGCGTCGGGCGACGAGCCGGGCACGCGCGAGGTAGCCGGCGTAGTCCAGCCGCACGCTGCCTTCGACGATCGCCTCCCGCGCGGCGTGGTTCTCGGCGCTCGCCAGGAGCAGCTGGCTCAGGTTCTGGAGGCGAGGCGCCGTCATGAGGCTCGACCGAGGACCAGGTCGTGGAGCCCGGCGGCTCCAGCGGGGACGATCTCGGCGTCGACCCGCAGCCCCGTGCGCGGGCAGAGGTACTCGCGCAGCACCATCCGGTCGGCCACGCGGCCGGCGCGCACGGCGAACTCCGGACCGAGCGAGCTCAGGGGAGCTTCGCGCACCGCGCAGCCGGCCTTGTAGTCGCCGCCGCGCGCCGCGAGGAGCGCCCGTCCGGTGCGCGAGACGAACGAGCCTGCGTGCGCTCCGCTGGTAGCGATGCTCAGCTCGCCGCCCACGACGCGCAGCGCGACGGCCT
>JAMFST010000985.1 GCA_026225435.1 Labilithrix luteola | reverse complement strand
GGTGCCATTGGTGAAATAGCCCTGGCGCACCCCGCCGATCGCCGTGTTGATCGTGTCCGCGATGTCTTGCATGTTCACGCCGCTCGCCGCCGCCTTGTCGCGATCGGGTTCCACGTGGACCTCGGTCGCCCCGCGGCCGTCGTCGTGCGCCTCGAGGGTGAGGGTGCCGTGGTCCACGGCAATCGTGATCCACAGGTTTTGCGCCCGTGCGTGGCGGAGCGCGTTGGTCACGATCTCCTGCGCGCAGCGAACGAGACAGTGCGCGTGCGCAGCGTCCGCGATCCGCAGCCGCTCCGGCATCGCCAGGTGCACGACGAGACCCGGGGCCGCTCCGCGGGCGAGCGCGTGGAGCGCGGGCGCGACGTCCAGCGCCGGCCCGTCGCGGAGCACCATCGCCACCTCGCGTACATTGCGCAGGAGGCGCGCGGTGACCTCCTGTGCCGTCGCCACGTGGACGGCGGCGCGCTCGGGCGGCAGGTGCGTTGCTACCTCGAGCTGGAGTCCGAGCGCCGTGAGGTCGTGGCCGAGGACGTCGTGCAGCTCGCGCGAGATGCGTGTCCGCTCGTGCGCGCGGCTCGTCTCCTCGAGCAGCGAGCGCGCCCCGCGCAGCTCGGCGTTCGCCAGGCGCAGATCGTGCGCCGTGTCCGCCGCGTGACGCGCGAGGTGCACGGCGACGGCCGCGAAGATCTCGGCGGCGACGAGCCCCAGCAGGTGACTCAAGGATCCCTCGCCCCAGTCCGGCATGCCCACCGTCATGCAGCCGAGCACCGCGGTCTGCACCGAGACGAACAGCGCGGTCTGGCGTGGCGAGAGCAGGAGCGCTGCCTGCGACGCGAGCACGACGAGCGACAGCGCCCCGAGCGGGCACGCGATGAGCGCGGCCATGGTGAGCGTCGTCAGCGTCATCAGGCCGAGCATGCCGAACCGGCGGAGGCGCGCCCCCTCGGGCAACGACGCGCTCAGGTGGAAGGAGACGGCGAAGACCAGGTAGGCCGCGGCCCACGCCGGGAACCGTGCCGAGCCCACCATGTGGTGGCCGGACGAGAACGGGAGTGTCAGCAGCGGCTCGCCAACCGCGACGACGAGCGGATAACCCGCGAGGCGCAGCGCTCGTGCGATGTACATCGCAGTCAGCTTAGGACGGCGGGCGGTTCCCGGCATGTGTCGAAAGTCATGGTCCGCGCTATCGTCGCAGGTAATGCCGCGCATCCTCCTGGTGGACGACGACGCCTCTCTCCTCGAGGTGCTCGCCCTCGCGGTGAGCGAGTCGGGCCACGAGGTGGAGACGGCCGCCGACGGGCTGGCGGCGCTCCACGTGGTCCGTCAGCGAGGCTTCGATCTGATGGTCTCCGACGTGAACATGCCGAACCTCGACGGGTTCAGCCTCTGTCGACGGCTGCGCGCCGAGGGGAGCGCGATGCCCATCCTTCTCCTCACTTCGCGCGAGGGGGAGATCGACGAGACGCTGGGGCTCGATCTCGGCGCCGACGACTACGTGACCAAGCCGTTTCGCACGCGGGTGCTGCTGGCGCGGATCGCCGTGCTCCTGCGGCGTGAGGAGATGCGGAGCGGGCCGCCGACGGATGTTCCGCTGGTCCGCGCGGGGGAGCTGGTGATCGACGTGGAGCGACTGGAGGCCACGTACCAGGGCAAGCCGTTGACGCTCACGGTGACCGAGCTGCGTCTGCTCGAAGCGCTGGCTCGCCGTCGGGGGATCGTGCTCGCCCGTGACCGGATCCTGGAGATCGTCCGTGACGACGACTCGGTCGTCGCCGAGCGCATCGTCGACACCTACGTGCGCCGGCTGCGCAAGAAGCTCGGCGTCATCGACCCCGGTTTCGACGAGATCGAGACGCTGATCGGCGCCGGGTACCGATGGCGCGGGTGATGCGCCTGGCACCGCCGGCCCGGCGCGTGTCGCTGCGCCTGCGCGTGTTCGCGGCCATCGCTCTCGCCGGCCTCGCCCCGCTGCTCCTGGTGTTCGCCTGGAGCCTGGTCGATCGCAACGTGCCCGGTCGCATGTGGCACACGACCTTGCTCGCGGCGAACGAGGCAGCGGCTGCCCTGGTGGCGGCGCACGGGGACGTCGACGAGGCGCGACCTGCTCTCGAGCGCGTGGCGGCCAGCGCGCACCTTCGCCTCCGGGTCCTCGATCCCTCGTTCGCCGTCCGCTTCGACGTGTCGGCCGATGATCCGACGGACGCTTTCTACCCGCTGGAAGCGCTGCTCCTCGGGGAGCACGACGAGCCGTCGCTCGACGATCTCGACCGCGCGATGGTCCCCTTGTCCGTTCGCCCCGAGGTGCTCGCCGCGGCGAAGAGCGGTCTGTACATCGCGTGCGCCAGCGAGGGGCTCTTCCTGTGCCAGGCGACGCGGGCGGCGGACGTCCCCGGGGGGAAGGACATCGTCTACGTGCAGAAGAGCACCGCGCGGGCCATCACCGAGGTGTACACGCTGCGTGCCCAGCTGCTGCGGCTCGCCGTGCTCATCGTTCCGCTGGTGCTGCTCCTCGCGTACACCACCGGCAGCCGCATCACCCGGCCGCTGGAGCTGCTCCGCGCGCAGGCGCTCCTCAAGGCGAGCGAGGCCAGCTCGGAAGGTGATCTCACCGTCCACCGCGACGAGGTCGGCGATCTCGCCTCGTCGTTGAACGCGCTCCTGGCGGCGCTCGCCACGCGCAACGAGACCTACGCGACCTTCGTGGCCGACCTGGTTCACCAGATGAAGAGCCCCGTGGCGGCGGTGCGGGCGACCTCCGACGCTCTGCAGACGGGCTCTCCCGACGATCGCACGCGTCGCCTGGCGCGCGTCCTCGATGCCAGCGCCGAGCAGCTCGATCACCTGGTGACCCACTTCCTCGAGCTGGCGCGCGTGCAAGCCGGCATGCCCGACGAGGCTCGCGAGCCGGTGGACGTCGGTGCGCTGCTCCGCGCGACCGTCGCTCGCATGGCGGAGGACGCGCGCTTTGCCCGCGTGACGTTCACGGCGACGGCAGAGGCGTCCGCCATCGTGGCGGGCGTGGAGCACCGTCTGAGCTCCGTGGTCCGCGAGCTGCTGGAGAATGCGGCCTCCTTTGCGCAGGAAGGCGACCACGAGGGGCGCGTCGATGCGCGCGTCACCGTGACGGCCACCGAGGTGCTGCTGGCGATCGAGGACTCCGGACCGGGAATTCCCGCCGAGGACCGCGCGCGCGTCTTCGATCGCTTCTTCACCACCCGCGGTCGACGGCGCGGGACGGGGCTCGGTCTGGCGCTGGTCCGCGCCGTGGCCGAGGCCCACGGAGGCAGCGCGCAGGCGGGGTCGAGCGAGAGCAGCGGAGCGCGCCTCGAGGTGCGCTTTCCCCGCGCGATTCTCTAACCGAAGCGCGCGTTCACACGGCGTTCACATCCGATCCACCGACCTTTCACCGCGCGAACGCGGGCGGTTCGAACGGGTCGCGCAGAGAGAAGGGCTGGAGGTGCACGCATGCACTCGGTCTCCCGGTTGTTCGATCTCGTCTCCGCTCCCACCGCGCAGTCCTCTTCGTCCCTGTCCACCGTCGGGCGTAGCGAGCGCCTGCTCCTGGCAACGCTCGGTCTCGTCTGCGCGATGGTGTTCGCGGCGCTCTGGGGGCTGGCGGCGAGCTCCGCGTCCTTCTCCGCCGCGTGCGCCAATGCGTTCAAGGTCCCCATGCTCCTCGTCGTCAGTGGCGCGGTCGCCCTGCCGGTGGTGCTGCTCTTCTGCCGGCTGGTCGCCCCCGGCGTCGCCGCGGGCGTCGATCTCCTGGTCGGCTACGCGGTGGCGGTGTTCGGCGGCACGCTGGTGCTCGCGGTCCTCGCTCCGCTGGTCGCTCTCTACCAGCACTCGAGCAGCTTCATCGGACCGCGCGCGGCGCTCGCCTCGGTGGTCCTCGCCGTGATCGCCGGGTGCGCCATCTTCGTCCGCGCGCTGGGGCGACTGGTCAGCTCCGGCGGCAGGCGCGGCATCTACCTGCCCGTCGCCGCCATGGTCCTGGTGCAGCTGGCGGCGCTGGCGCAGCTCGCTTCGGTGGTGAGCCCGGTGTTTCCCACGCGCACCGCGTTCGGCCGCGGGATCGACGGCGTGTCCCACGTCGTCGAGAGTGAGGACGCGCGATGAGCCACGCCGGCTTCGCGCGCTTCCTCTTCTGCGCCTTCTTCACGCTCGTCCTCGCGCTGGTCGTCGCCTGGCGCCGGCTCCGGCGGATCGTGGAAGAGGAGCGCATCGACGCTCTGCTCCTCGAGGAGATGCAGCTCCATTCGTCTCGTGATCGGAGCCGCTCGTGATCCTCCCGCCGCTGCCACTCCTCGCTTCGTTGAAGGCGTTCGCCGTCCTCTTCGTTCTTCTCGTGGTGCTCGTGCGTCTGTGCTTTCCGCGCGTCTACCGGTCGTCTCGGTGCCGGCGCGCGGCGGCAGCGCTCGCGGCCTTCGCGCTCCTTGCACATGCCGCGTGGGCGGTGGGGTTGGCGAACTATCCGCTGAGCGCCCGCGGCGCGACCGCCGCGACGCTGCTGCTGCCGTGTCTCGTGTTCGGGGTCGCCAGCGTTCCGCTCGCCGCGCTGGTCCAGAAGCTGGCGCGGTCGATGACGGCGCTGTCGAAGCTGCCGACGACCTCCGTGCCCGCGCCCGCGCCGGCGGCTGCCGTCACCAGGCGTCAGCTCGTACAGGCGGTCACCGTCGCCGTGCCGCTCGCCGCCGTGAGCACGGGCGCGTCGGGTTTCCTCTCCGACCGGCAGCCGACCGCGCTGCGACCGCTCTCGCTGGACTGGGACGAGCTGCCACCGGCGCTCGACGGTCTGCGCATCTTGCAGCTCAGCGACCTCCATCTCGGGTGCACCAAGGGGCTGAGGGATCTCGACGATCTCCTCGAACGCCTCTCGGCGAACCCGCCGGATCTCATCGTGCTCACCGGCGACGTCGCCGAGGACGTGTCGCTCTTGCCGCCGGCGCTGCGGATGATCGCCGACGCCAGGCCGCGGCTCGGCGCCTACGCCTCGCTCGGCAACCACGAGTACCTCAATGGCATCACCCCCGCGCGTCGCGCCTACGATCGCGGCCCGGTGCCGCTCCTCGTCAGCGCTGGCCACACCCTCGACGTGGGTGGCGCGTCGCTGCGCATCTCCGCCGCCGATGATCCCGTCACCTCGTCGCGGGACATTCAGCGCTTCATGCGCGCCTCGATCGACCAGGCCCTCGACGGCGCGCCGAGCGACGCCTTTCACCTGCTCCTCTCGCACCGCCCCGAAGGCTTCGACGCCGCCGCGCGCGACAAGGTGCACCTCACGCTCTCGGGGCACACCCACGGCGGCCAGATCGGCTTCAACGGCAAGAGCGCCTTCCAGCCGCTCTACCCGGATGGCTACCTCTGGGGGAGCTACGCCAAGGCGACCTCGCGCCTGTACACCACGTCCGGCTTCGGCGACTGGTACCCCTTCCGCATCGGTTGCCCGACCGAGGCACCGGTGCTCACCCTGCGATCGGCCGTCACGGCGTCGTAGCAGAGTGAAGTCCTTCGATTCGTGCCATCCTGAACGCGCATGGCGCGAGGCAAGAGCGTTCGTTTTCGTTGGCTCGCGCTCGCGGTGATGGCGGCCGCCGCGGTCGGTGGGCTGTCGTCGCTCGGTGGCTGCGGGAACAGCCCGGACCCGTCGACCGGAACCACGAACGCCGGCGGCGACGCCGGTGACGTCGCCGATGCGGGCTTCGACCCGAACGATCCGAACAGCGGCGACGTCGACCCGGGCGGCCCCATCGTCGCGCAGATGAACGACGTGTCGATCATGTTCCCGCTCCCGCAGACGGCGGCGGACATCGGCAGCCTCCTCGCCCCCTCGGCGACGGGGTCCCGCGGGACGCTGGTCCCCAGCTCGCTGTACACCACCGTCGCGGAGCTGCCCGGCTCGACGCTCACGACGACCGCGCCGTCGAACGGCCTCGCCGGGTACTCCATCGCCAGCTACAGCGACCTCCGCGTCGTCTCGGTGCGGATCGATCCCTGTTTTGCCGTCACGGATCCCGATCCGCACGGCGCGGGTTGCCTGCCGCAGGTTCGCCTCGTCTTCCAGGAAGTGCGCGCGACCGACGGCGGCGCTCCGCAGGCCTTCGATTCGGCGCTCCACGCCATCTACTCGCTCCCGCGCAACGAGCTGCTCACGCTGGCGCGAAAGCTGGTGGCTCTCCGGAAAGCGAACGATGCGGCCAACACGTCGGCCGGCTCGCTCGGCCCCCATCCGGTCATCGTCCAGCAAGGGCTCGCCGGCCCCATGAGCGCGGGTGTACAAAAGTTGATCCTGCAATACGTCGGGGAAGAGAACCTGGTCCGCGTGGCCATGTTCGGCACCGACGATCAGCTGAACTGGATCTTCCGCGCCAACGACCTGCCCGATGGGGGTGCCGATGCGGATACCGACGCGGGCGCGGCGACGACGACCCCCTTCGTCATCCCCAACGAGACGCTTGGCGACCCGCACGTGCAGACGATCACGAGCGCCTCGCGCCCGCCCGATGTCCCGCCGCTGGGCGCCTTCGCGCTCGGCTGGTTCTTCCAGCCGATGATCAGCTCGCCGGACGACATCGAGCCCCTCGGCGGCGCCAACCAGAGCCCGACGACGCAGATGAGCAGCGACGCCTTCACCGCGCTTCTTCGTCTCGAGGATCCCACCCAGCGGACCTTCAACACGACCGATTGCGGCAGCTGCCACCTGTCCACGCCGCTGGCGAAGCTGGTGGCGCTGCCCGAAGGGAACGACGACACGACGACGGCGACGAGCGGGGCCAACGCCCGCTTCGCCCCCGACGGCAAGAGCGTCACCGCCGCGGACATGGCGGTGATGTACGATCTGACATTGCCGCGGATCGATCTGCACGCCTTCAGCTACGACACCACGTCGCCGACGGTGAACCAGCGGGTGGTGAACGAGACGGCGGCGATCGTGGAGTATTTTTCCGCCTTGCCGTGAACGGCGGGTCACGTGCACCTTGGCGCACCGATGACCACCCGACGTTCGCGGATCCGCTCGGCCGTCCTGGTTCTCGCCCTCCTCGGAGGCGCCGCCGCCATCGCGTGCTCACCGGCTACCGGCTCGCGTTCGGTGCCCCCCGCGACATCGCGCCACTCTGCCTGCCCGGACGTCGATGCGGGCGAGAGCGCACGGGATTGCCCGTGGGCGGCCGTCGCGCGCGACATGATCGCCGCGGCGGGCGCGGGTGCGGACGTGGGTACGGTCCTGCGCGCGGAGGCGCCGCTGGTCGCGAAGGAGGTCGCTGCCGACCGATCGAGCGGCGACCTTCTCGAGCTGTGGGGACGGGCGATCGACTACCAGCAGGCCGCGCCCGACACCTTCGGCGCGTCCCCGGTCGTCGACTACGTGATCGTCGATGCGCTCGACGAGGCGATGGGCGTCGCGCCGAGGACGGGTAAGACGACCCACGCCGGCGTGCAGCACACCTACGGCTACCTCTTCAGCCTGCTGCAGACGCCCTACGGGTACAAGCGCGCGCGCTGGGTCGCGCCCGACGTCACCGACGGGTTCGGGATGCCGGCCGGGACATTTGGTCCGGTACCGCCCGACGGCACGCTCTTCGGCAACACGACCTACCTCGCGGGGTCGATCGCGTTCACCGGTGAGCCGGAGCTCTCGGTCGTCCAGGGCAACACGCCGCACGTCGCGAAAGCGGTCCTGAAGCTCGATCTCTCGAAGCTGAACGTGACGCGCCTCACCGAGGTCACCACGCTGAGTGACGGGCGCACGATCACGCTCCGCAGCGACTTCGTGCGCTTCCCGACCGTCGGCATCGCCGACGCAGGGCCCCGCGCGAACACCTGCTGGCTCGTCTACTCCGTCCACGACACGAGCGATGGACGGAGCCGCCTCATCACCGCGTTTCCCATCTCCACGTCGTCCTTCCAGACGTACACGGCGCCGACGCTGCTCGGGAGCAACAAGTCGATCACGACGAATTACAACGCGTGGGTCGATGGGCTTTCGGACACACTTTCGACCGGCACGAGGACGCTGGCGCCTCTCACCCGCGTGGGGCAGCCCTGACGAGGTCGGCGTCATGGTCGTGGAAGACCGTTCGAGCGCTAGGATGGTGACCTCGATGACGAAGCCCGACCGGCTGCGAGCGGAGGAGAGCGCGGAAGGGATCGCGGTGCGGCCGGCGAAGAGTCGGCTCGTGGTTCTCCTCCTCGCCATCGCCTGGAACGTGGTGCTGGCCCCGTTCTTCTTCGCGCACCACCGCCCGGGTGTCGCCGAGCTGGTCTACCTCGTGACGGCGTGGACGGTGCTCGTGTTGCTGGCGGCGCGCGAGCTCGTTCTCGTGACGCGGTTCACCGTCTCCGGCAAGGTGCTCACCATCCGGGTTTCGCCGCCGGTGCCGTGGTCCCGCGGGCTGTCGTTGCCGGTCGCCGACGTCGATCGCTTCGAGGTGCGAGCGGAGAAGGATGCATCGCAGCGTCTGTACATCGTGCTCCGCACCGGTGAGGGGCGGAAGGTGCCGCTCTCGCTCGACGGCCCGCCCCTCAAGGGCAACTGGACCACCAAGGTGATGTTCGCCGCTCCGGTCGAGACCTACTCCTGGGTGGCCACACGGCTGAGCGAGCGAGTCGAGGACGCGCGGCGCGAGACTGGACCGACGTATCGCTGAGTCGGTCGATGGCCGTCTCGGTCCCAACCGAGCCCGTCTCATCGTAAGGTGGAGGCTCCCCCCCAAAATGGCCTCTCGTTAGAATCGGGCCAACCGTGAAGAGGATGACGTCATGATCTCGTACAAGTGGACAGAGAAGTCGCGCGGAGTGCTCCTGGCAGCGGTCGCGCCCGGGATGCTGACGGCGCTCTTCGCGACGGGCTGCCACAAGCCCACCGACGCGGCCGACACGGCCGACGCCGGACCCATGGCCGCCAGCGCAGCCGCGGCCGATGTCGACGGCGGCGAAGTCGACGCTCCCCCGGCGGTCGTCGCGGCCGATCCGAGCATCCCGCTCAACGAGGCGGTGGTTGGCACCGCGCCGGTCGCGTCGAACTACTTTGCGATGGCGGCGCCGCCCGCGGCGGTCGAGGAAGACAAGCCTGCCCCTCCGGACACCGGAGACGTGTGGGTGCCGGGTTACTGGTGGTGGAGCACCCCGCTCAACCGGTACGTCTGGGTCGCAGGCGCGTGGCGCAACCCGCCGCCCGGCGAGGTGTGGACGATGGGCCAGTGGGCGCCGGACACCAGCGGGCATTACCTGTGGACCCCGGGATTCTGGGGCGCGCCGCACATGCCGCGCCCGCCGGCCATCGACGTGCCGCCGCCCATGTATCGCGAGGAGGTGGAGCTGCCGTCACCGGGTGTCGGCTACTCGTGGACACCGGGCTATTACGGCTGGCACGACAACGCGTACGCGTGGACGCCGGGCGTCTGGGTGCGTCCGCCGGCGGTCGGCGTCTCGTGGGTCGCGCCGACGTACACGCTCATCGGCGGCCACTATTACTTCGCCCCGGGCCGGTGGGATCACCCGCCGGCCGCGCGCGGAGTCGTGTACCGCCCCGACATCAACATCCGTCCGGGAGTGGCCTTCCATCCGGCGCCCGTTCCGCCGGCGCTGGTGGTGGCGCATGCCGGCTTCGTCGCGGCCGCGGGGGTCGCGATCTCGCAGGGCGGTACCCGCACGGCCAACGGCGGGTACTCGGTGCACGTGGGCGTGGGCGCGAATGCGGGTGGGCACGTGACGCCGGGCGGAGCCCCTGGTGGGCACGGCGGCCCGGGTGCGCCGGGCGGACCTGGCGGACCTGGCGGAGGCGCGATGGGCAGCGAGCACGGCGCGCCGGGCGCAACGGGGGCGCCAGGCATGGCGGGTGGTGAGCATGGTGCACCAGGAGCCGCGGGAGCGCCGGGTGCCGCTGGGGCGCCGGGCGGTGAACATGGTGTGCCGGGTGCGGCGGGTGCTCCCGCAGCGGGCGCGCCAGGCGGAGTGCACGCCGGCGAACCGACCACCCCGCCGGGGAACACCGGACGCCCAGGTGAGGCGGGGCACGATCCTTCGCACCCGGTGGTGGCCGGGACCCCGCAGCACGGAGGCGTAGCGCCTGCCCCTGCCCCCGGTCCCGCCCCAGCACCGACGCCGGCTCCCGCACCAGGGGGCCACGCAGGCGGCGGGGGCGCCGTGTCCGGCGGAGGCAATACTCATCCGGGTGGCGGAGCCCCGCCGAGTGGCAGCAGTCACCCGGGTGGGGGAGCTCCGCCGAGCGGTGGCCACCCAGGCGGAAGCGCGGGCGGTGCCGCGAGCGGCGGCGCGAGCCACGGTGGTGCGCCGCCCAGCGGCAGCAGCCACCCGCACGACCCGCACGAGAAGAAGTGAGCTGAAGACAGCGGGAGGCGGTTCATCCGCGCTGCGCGAGGCGAAGCGCAGCGCGGATACCCGCCTCGATGGCGTGGTGCTCAGCCCGGTGCCTTGTCGAGGAAGCCGATCACCTGGGTGATGCGGCCGCCGTCGATCACGGCGACGTCGAAGCCGATTGCGGCCGGCTCGCTCGCCCCCGCCGGTCGCGCGTGCCAGGTGAAGCGGGCGACGTCGTGGTGCCCGTCGACGTTCCCGGCCAGGTGGAAGCCGACGCCGGCGAACTGCTTCTGCACCGCGCCGATGAAGCCGTCGAGCGCGTCCTGACCGCGGACGATCACGTTGGGATCGGTGTAGCTGCAGTCCTCGGCAAAGAGCGCGCGGATCCGTGCGCGGCGGGCGGCGGCGTCCGTCTCGTTCCAGACGGCGAGGTAGCGGGTGGCGAGATCGTGCATCGTGACGGTGCTGCTGGTGCTGTCGGTCATGGTGAATCCTCCGTGCCTCCATCCGTACGTCGTGGCGGGCGCGCTCGCGATTACCTGCGAGGTGCAATCGACCCCACCTCGGAGGTAATCGCCGGGGCCCGCCGGCGCGCGCTACGGTCAGCGCATGGCCACCTCCGAACGAGCCTTCGGCGAGCTCCTGCGCCAGTGGCGAACGCAGCGGCGCGTGAGCCAGCTGGCGCTCGCCTGCGAAGCGAACATCTCCACCAAGCATCTGAGCTTTCTCGAGAACGGCCGCTCGTCGCCCAGCCGCGAGATGGTGCTGCGACTCGGCGAGGAGCTGCGCGTGCCGCACCGCGAGCTCAACTCCATGCTCCATGCCGCCGGGTTCTCCGCCGCCTTCTCCGAGCGGCCGCTCTCCCATCCGGCGCTGCGGCGGGCCGAGCGCGCGGTGGAGCTGGTGCTCAAGGGGCACGAGCCGTACCCGGCGCTCGCGG
>JAMFST010000984.1 GCA_026225435.1 Labilithrix luteola | reverse complement strand
GGCCGGTGGCCCTTGATCGCGTCTTTGAGGGCGTACTCGTTAAGAAACGTGAGCGAGACGTTGGCCAGCGTCGGCGCGAGCACCGAGACGTGCCAGCGCGCCTTCCAGCCGGCCGTCGACTCCGGGTCGGAGTAGAAGATGCGGGGCATCAGGAGCTCGGTCGCGGCCCCGGCCACCATGGTGATCGAGGTCACCGCCTCCCACGTCTTGTCGCGGTTCGGCGTCGGGCTGACCGACTGAGCGTGTGCGCTCAGAGGGGCCGCGAGCAGCGCCGCCCCGAGCAACCAACCAATCGTCGTTCGCAGGCTCATCCTTGCCTCACGCGAGAGCATCGTCATCCGGAATCGCGCGAGCCTCGCCGTATTGCCCTCTCCCGGCCAAGTATTCGGTCGCGCTCGATCAGCGCGGCGTCTTCTTGGGCGGAGTCATCGTGCGGCCCTGGAGGCCGCGCGGCTCCGGCGGAACGGCCGTCTCCGCGGTCATCGCGTTGGGTGACGGGCCCGCGAGAGGCGCTCCGCCAGCGCCGGGACCGGCCGCAGCGCCTTCGGCGAACTGCGCATACGCCTGGGCGAACTGCGGCCCGAAGATGAGCGCGAAGGCCTCGCGGTCCTCGGCCGACAGGTCCGAGTGCCGCTCGACGTACTGATCCCACAGCTGCTTGTAACGGAAGGGGCCGATCTGCAGCCCGCCGCGGTTCTTGCGCGGGTCTTCCAGCGTCTTCTCGATGGTGTCCGGCGCCAGCTCGCTGAGGAGCGACTTCACCCCGCGCATGATGCCGTTGAGCATCGCCGCGTGATGGATCATCAGGTCGGCGAAGGTGTCCTCGATCACGCGGGGCTCGTCGCCGCTGGTGGTTCGCCAGTCGAGCATCGCCGCGGCCAGCTCGCGCTGATCGCGCGCCGCGTTCACCCGCTCGTCGCCGCCGGTGCGCGCCTCCCGCCGCCGCTGGATGTCCATCTGCGCGCGGAAGTAGGCGTACCCGTCACGCAGCGGGACGAAGCACTTGAGGAACACGTCGAGGGTGTCCTGGATGGTCTCGAGGAAGCCGAGCAGCTCGTCGCTCCCGCTCGGCGGAGCTTGCCCCGGCAGGTACCACGCGGCCAGCTGGCGGAGCCCTTCGAGCGCCACCGCCTCGTCGCGCGGCGGGTCGCGCATGCTGCTGTTGCTCGCCAGCGAATCGGGGCTCGACGAGTCGATGTGATCGACGTCGACCCGGATGTTCAGGGAGTCCGCCGACAGGCGGCGGAAGTCCGGCTCGCGGTACAGAGCGGGGAAGGCGGTGACCAGCTCGTCGCACACCCGCGTGCGCATGTCCGGGCCGAGCGGGCCGATCGAGGCCTGGATCTCGCGGTGGAGATCCGTCCACGCCAGCCGGTAGCTCTCGTAGAGCGGCTTCATCTTCTGCGCGAGCAGGCCGCTCACGTCGACGCCGACGCGGGTGTTCTCCTCGACGATGTCGCGCACGCCGCCGCGTCGTCGTGACATGGGCGCGTCGCTCAACACCACGCGGCTGATGCGGAACACGATGGTGGCGATGCCGAACTCGTAGTTCGTCGTCGCCAGATCGATGGCCGAGTTGGGCGGCGCGTTCCCCTGCGACGGCAGGAACGTCCCGTTACGGCTCCCCAGATCCCACAAGAGGATGGTGTCCCCCGACATGTCCACGACCGCGTGAAACTGCGAGACGTACCCCGAGGGGAGCGGGATGTCGTTGAGGGCGTTGCGCCCGATCCGCACCGGCAGACGGTGGAACGTGAGGACCGTCTGCGACCCGTCCTCCGTATCGATCATGGTGACGTTCAAGCCTACGGACACGGGAGAGCGACGCTACCAGACGCGTGTCGCCATTTCGAACAAATGGCCGCTTTCTTGAGGATGCGACAAGTCGCATGCGATGCTCGGCCGCAATGAGGGTCCGTCGCGAGGTGATGTTGTACGGCTGCCTGGTCGCCGGCGGACTGCTCGTGGGCTTCGGGCTGCCGGATCTGGATCTCGTGCATCGCTGGATGGCGCCGTCTTCCGTGGCTACTGTCGCGCCCGCCAGCGTCGCTGGAGCGAACGGCAGCAGTGCGGACACATTGCTCGCCGACGCGATCCCCGTGGAAGAGGACGGCGCCGAGTCCGCCGAGCTGCGTGCGCTGCGCATGACCGAGCTGTCGCTGGTGACCCGTGGCCCGGCGACCGACGGCCTCGGCGCGACCGACGATGGCGCTGGCCAGCTCGACGAGGCTTGTCGTGGCGCGGCCTGCG
>JAMFST010000983.1 GCA_026225435.1 Labilithrix luteola | reverse complement strand
GTGGAAGGACGCGGCCGGCTACTCCTTCGACGTGAGCCTCACCAAGTCGGCTCCGGGCGTCTTCGCCCTCACCGAGAGCATCGCCGCCCCCGGGTCGACGACGTTCATGACGGTGGTGACGGGGAGCGTGGACCGCTCCAACGTCGACGACGTGACCAAGACGCTGGCGTTCGACCTCGACGCCTTGCACTCGGTGGTGCCGGCGGCGACCGGCGACAAGTCGACGGGGAAGCTCGCCGTCGCCATCGAGCGCGTCACCTCGGGCAGCCAGGTGAAGCAGACGGTCGACTACACGCTCACCGACTTCGAGCCGACCTACGGCGATCCGCACGGCCCGCGCACCGGCACGGTCTCGTTCCTCCGCGAGCCGGGCGTCGGCGGCGCGATGATCTACAGCTCCTCGCTGGTGTTCTTCTGCCCCGACAACCCGTCGAGCCTGGTGGCCGACGATCAGGTGTACCTCCGCTGGTTCGTGAAGGACGGCACCGTCTCCGGGCGCGCCGACGCGAAGGCCACCGGCGGGCAGTTCCCGAGCGGCAACAGCTGGGTAGGCCTCAGCTGCCGCACGAGCACGGTGGCGAAGTCGAACGCCTCCGACGGCTCGACGACCGTGACGCTCACCGACAACGGCTACTGGATGATGAAGGAAGAGAGCTCCTCCGGCGCGACGGTGGAAGGTGCCTCGGTCGGCGACTCGACGTCGACCGATCCGGCCTGCGACCCGGCGTTCGGTGCGGTGACCGACCTCGGCGACGCGACCAACGATCCGACCTTGCCGGCGACCATCCCGGCGACGGGCGCGTTCCCCGGTCAGTTCTGAGCGAGGCGAAGCAGCGGGGCGTGCGGAGCCCGAGGTCGAGTATCGCAAGAATGAACCAGGAGAGGTCGGCGGCTTCTCACGCCGGCAGCACCCGCAAGCTGCCGCGCACCACGCCGTACCCGCGCTCGGTCTTCAGCTTGCGCAGCAGCTCCGCCGGCGAGGCCTTCCCCTCCAGCAGCTGGCGGTACATTCCTACGAGAAGCGCCACGTCGGTCGCCGTCTCGCGCACCAGCTCGATGCGGAAGCGCCGCACGCCGCGCGACTGCAGCGTCCCCACGCTGGCCGCCGCGCTCTGGGCGCTGCCATGGAAAACAGTGTTACGGCAGGCCACGTCGGCCTCGAGCGGGTGCACCGCGCCGGCCCGGTCACGGAGCGACAGCTTGTGCTTCTCGCACGGCCGGCCGCAGTCGCGGTAGTCCCGCCCTTCGCTCAGGGTGGCGGCGATCACGCAGTGCTCCATGTAGAAGAGCGGCATCGGGTGGTGGACGACCACCTCGGCATGGGCGCCCCAGCCGCCGCCCAGGAGATCCTCGAGCTGGTCGGCGTCGAGGTCGAAGGACGGGGTGAAGGCGACGCAGCCGCGGGTCATCACCTCGCGCGCGGCGAGGCGGTTGGCGACGTTGAGGGAGAAGTCGCCGATGCGCGGCACGCCGTCGGCCGCCCCTTCATGGAGCGCTCCGAGACCGCGCACGAGCACCGCGTCGGGGCCGAGCGAGGCGAGGTAGCGGTCGATCTTCTCCTCCCCCGGCTTGCGGATGCGCGGCGGCGCCAGCGTGATGTGCACCGGGCGACCGCCCCTCTCGGCCGAGAGCTCGCGCAGCGCGCGCACCGCCTGGCCCGTGCCGGTGAGCTCGAGGAAGTCGAGGTACACGCCGTCCGCGCCGGCGAGCACCGCGGCCCTGGCCTGCTCGAGGGTGCGGCACAGCACGAAGAGCCCGGCCGGCGGCGGCGGCAGATCCGGCGGGCCCGCGGCGGCGAGCAGATCGCCGTGCGTCGTCTCCGTCGTCGACCAGGATCGCGACGCGCTGGCGGACAGCGCGAGGGCCAGCGACCGGCGCGCGCGATTGAGCGAAGGGAGGGGGAGGAGCGCCCCCTCCGGCAACCGGCTGTCGACGGTGCCGAGGACGAAGGGCGTCTCGCCCAGCTTCCCCAGCTTGTCGCGCAGCACGTCGAGCGTCGTGTGCTGCCGCTCGCCGCGGAGGATCACGCTGTCCCCCTCGATGGTCGCCGTGCGCCCGCCGGCGCTGGCGGAGAAGCGCGGCAGCTCGTCGATGGCCCCCTCGACCACGATGTCCATCCGTACACGCGCGGGATCCGCCTCGAGCTCGCGCTGCACCGCCTTGTCGTCGGCCGGCGAATTGGTGCGCCACAGGCGACGACCGGCGAGCGGTTGCTGCAGCTGCTCGGACTGCCGGGTGTCCGGCCCGAGCCAGAGCGCCACCTCGTCCCCTGCCTTGGCGCGCTCGACGTCGTGGTCATGCACGGCCAGCGTCCACACGCGTCCGCCGATCTCCCCCTCGCCGCCCCAGCCACCTTCGACGAGGACGCCGTCGCCGCGTTGCAGATCGGCGGCGAGCTTCACGATGAGCCGCTCCTTCGCGCGAGGGTCCGAGCCCAGACCCGGGCCCGCCTTCCCCTCGACGCGCAGCACCTCGCCGGCGTGGAGCCCGCGGTGATCGCAGCTGCGCCCCTCGACCAGGCGCTGGTGGTCGACGCCGCGGAAGAAGCCGGCGCCGGAGCCGCGGGTGAACATCTGCAAGGCGCGGTCGCGCACGGCCGCCTCGACGGGAGCCGCGGCCCCCATCGCGGCGTCGATGGCCGCGCGGTACAGGCGGGTGGTGGCGGCGACGTACTCCGGCCCCTTCAGGCGCCCCTCGATCTTGAGCGAGCAGACGCCGAGCCGCGCCAGCTCGGCGACCTCGCCGCTGGCCTCCAGGTCCTGCGGCGAGAGGAGGAACGCCTTGTCCCCGAGGTCGTGCTCCTGGCCGTCGACGAGCAGCTCGTACGGAAGGCGGCACGCTTGCGCGCAGGCGCCGCGGTTGGCGCTGCGACCGCCGATGGCCTCGCTGGTGAGGCACTGCCCCGAGTAGGCGATGCACAGCGCGCCGTGGACGAAGACCTCGAGCTCCATCGACGTCTTCGCGCGGATGGCGGCGATGTCCTCCAGCGACAGCTCGCGCGCGAGGATGACCCGCGTGGCGCCGAGGCTCTCCGCCAGGAGCACCGAGCCGGCGTCGGTGCAGGTCATCTGCGTGGAGGCGTGGAGCGGCACGTCGGGGGCGATGGCCTTGACCATCCGGGCGACGCCCAGGTCCTGCACGATGACCGCGTCCACCCCGGCGGCGGCGCAGCGGCGGATCGCCTCCTCCATGCGCGCGAGCTCGGCGCCGAAGACCAGCGTGTTGAGCGTCACGTACCCCTTCACGCCGTGCTCGTGCAGGTAGGCGAGCGTCTTCTCGAGCGTGTCCTCCTCGAAGTTGGTGGCGCGGGCGCGGGCGTTGAAGCCCTGCAGGCCGAAGTACACCGCGTCGGCCCCGGCGCGCACCGCGGCGCGCATGGCGGCGTCGTCCCCGGCAGGGGCGAGCACTTCGGGACGGCGGAGGGGCGGGGTGGGACTCACGGCGGCAAGGTGCAACGTGCGCGCCGCCCGGTCAATTCGACTCGATCCGATGTCAATCCAGGCGCCGCAGCTCGCGCACGCCGCGCCCGGTCTTGCGCCGCAGCAGCGTCCGCAAGGTCACCGCGTCCTGGTAGCCGACCGCGCCGGCGATCTCGTCGACCGTCTCCTTCGTCGTCCGCAGGCGGTGCACCGCGGCCTCGACGCGCAGATCCTGCAGATAGGACACCGGCGTGCGTCCGAGCACGGCCTGCAGGCGACGCTCCAGCGTGCGCTCGCTCGTCCCCACGTGGCGCGCCGCCGCGTGCAGGTCGAAGTCGGCGAGGTGGCCTCGCGCCCAGTGCTCGAAGCGGGTCACCAGCGGATCCTGGTGCGCCAGCTGATCCGGCATCACGTAGGTGCTCTGCGAGGTGCGGCTGTCGAACACCAGGTAGCGCGCCGTGGCCTCGGCCACCGCCGGGCTCCGCTGCCGCACCAGCCACAAGGCGAGATCGAGGTGCGCCAGCGCCGCCCCGGCCGTCACCACGCGCGCCGACTCGACCACCATGCGCGAGTCCTCCAGCGTGATCGCCGGGAAGCGCTCGCGGAACACCGGCGCCAGCCACCAGGTGGTGGTCGCGCGCTGCCCGTCGAGGATGCCGGCATGCGCGAACACGAACGTGGCCGAGCAGG
>JAMFST010000116.1 GCA_026225435.1 Labilithrix luteola | reverse complement strand
CCGAGCGCGCCGCCGGCTGCCGGGACCGCGCGCGCCCACTCGGCGCCGGACCACGCGCGAGGGCCGTTCTCCTCCAGCCCCACGGCGGCCTTCGGGCTCGCCGGAAGCGAGCCGAAGGTGGCGGCACCGCCGCCATCCGCGCCGGCCGTCGCGCCCGTCGAGGCCGTCGCCGCCGCCGTGTCGGCGCGTTCGGGCCCGCTGCTCGAGCACGATCCGCAGACCATCTCCGCGCCGCCGATCGTGCAGCCGCGCTCCGAGCGGCGCCTGCCGGCCATCGGCACCATGTCCGCGCAGGCCGGGGCGCCGGTAGCGCCGCTGGCGTCGACCCGCACCCTCGAGGACGGAGAGAAGCCGCGCGTCCCCCGCCCCACCGAGGTCCTCGAGGCGCTGGAGATCGCCGGCATCTTCGACCGCGAGGCGAGCCTTCTCCCGTCGACCTGGGCGCGCCCGGACAAGGCGGCGATGCGCAAGCGCTCGCTCGTCTACCTCGGCGTCGCCAGCGCGCTCATCGTCGGTGGCCTCTTCGGCACGCTGCACTACGTGCGCAGCGAGCGCCTCAAGGCCTACGCCGAAGCGGCGCAGATCCTCGGCACGGTGGAGGCCGATCTCGCCGCTGCCCACGCGAGCGCGCTCCCCGACATCGAGAGCCGCCTCGGCGTCGCCTTCGACAAGGACTCGCGCTCGCCGCGGGCCGCGCTCGACTGGCTGCGCGAGCGCGCGGTCGCGGGGCTCCTCCGCGGCGGCGACGACATCGCCTTCGAGGACGCGCTCGGCCGCGCCAAGGAGGTCGGCGTCGGCGAGGACAAGACCGCCTTCGCGCGCATCGCGTCCTTCCTCTTCCCCGGCGACACCGTGGCCGCCACCCAGCTGCTCCCCAAGATGGACGCGCTCGGCGCGAATGACGCCTACTACCAGCTGGTGTCGGGTGCGACGCTCGAGCGCTCCGGCGACGTGCGCGCGCAGGAGCGTTACGCGGCGGCGCTGCGCCTCGATCCGTCGCTCTTCCTCGCGGAGCTGTACCTCACGCGCGCGCGGGTGATGGACCCGAACGCCGAGCCGACGCAGGCCGCCGCGATCGCCCAGGCGTTCCGTGCAAAGTACAATGATCGCGCCGAAGGGGCCGCGCTCGTCGCGCTCGCCTGGGCGCAGGATTCGTCCGCGCGCATGGGCGCGCCTCCTCCCGAGGTCGCCGAGACGAGCACGCGGGCCAGCGAGCTGCCGGTGATGCTGGCCGGTGCCCCCTACGCCATCGGCGCGACCATCGCCCTCGCCAAGCACGATCTGCCGACCGCCGGCACGGAGCTCGACAAGGCGCTGTCCAAGGTGGACGGCCCGGTCATGGCCGTGTGGCTGGGCGAGCTGGCGCTCGATCTCGACGACGAGGGGCGCGCCCGCAAGGCGGCGCTGGTCGCCGTTTCGTACGCCCCGCTCTACCCGCCGGCGCGCGTGCTCGCGGCGCGCGTCGAGCTGCTCGGCGATCACCTGGACGTCGCCGCGCAGGCGGTCGATTCGCTCGATCCGTCGACGGCGGAGGTCGGCCTGGTGCGCGCCGCCGTCGCCTACGAGCGGCTCGACGAGGACGGTCTGTCCCGCGCCTTCGCCGCGCTCTCCCCCGCGGCCCGCGCCGATGCCGAGCTGGCGGCGCTGCAAGTCGCGCCGGCTGCGCTCCAGGGCAAGCTCGCCATCCCCGCCGACCAGCTCGTCGCGCTCGGCACCGGCCCCGCTCCGTTCGGCGCGCGCATCGCCGCCGACGTGGCGCTCGACCGCGGCGACCTCGCCTCGGCGCAGACCATCCTCGCCTCGATGCGCCCGGACATCCCGCTCAACGCCCTGCGCCGCGCGCGCTTCTCCCGCTACTCGGGGAAGATGGACGAGGCGGTCGCCGCCAGCGCCGCGGCGATGTCCGGCGTCCCCGGTCCGCGCACCCTCGCCGAGCGCGTCCTGGTCCTCTCCGCCACCAACGCCGCCGCCGATCTGCAGACCGCGACCACGCTCCTCGCCCGCGCTCCGCAAGGTCCGCTCACCACCTGGCTCTCGGCCTACGTGGCAGCGAGCGCCGGCAAGACGGAGGACGCGCGCGGCAAGGTCTCCTCGGTCGATCCACCGCCGGACCTCGCCCCGCTCCTCGTCCGCCGTGCCGCCGCCATGGCGCTCGGCGCCATCAAGGACCAGAAGCGTGGCAAGCCGCTGATCGCCTCGCTCCTCGCCGCCGGCGACACCAACCCGGACGTCATCGCCGCGGCGAAGGCGCTCGGCATGCCCGTCCCTGCGGGGAAGTGAGTCAGCGCTTCACCCTCCACGAGCGCTCCGGCTACGGCGGCGTCGTCGTCGCCTTGGTGCTCGCCGTCGTCGTCGAGACCACCGCGGTGCACCTGATGCTGGCGCAGCACCACGCGATCCTCGCGGCGGTCTCCTTCGTCCTCGGCCTGTCGAGCGTGGTCTGGCTGGTGCGCGACTACCAGGCGATCCGCCGGCTCCCCTCCGAGCTCACGGACGCCGAGCTCCACCTCCGCCTCGGCCGCCGCAAGGAGCTGCGCGTCTCTCGCGCCGACATCCGCTCCCTCGAAGCGCTCCCCGCCAGCGGCGAGCCGCGAGGCGCCCCCGGCTACGCGCGCTTCACCGCGCTCGGCACGCCGGAGCTGCTCCTGCACCTCGCCCGCCCCGCACGCCTCACCGAGATGTACCGCCCACCGCGCGACGTGACCTGCCTCGGCGTCACCCTCGACGACGAGACAGGCTTCCGCGCCGCCCTCGGCTTGTAACGCCGTTACAGGGAACACGAGCACCGAGACCGTGCTCAGAAACCGTGGAGATGGCTGCAAGGCTAGGAAGGGCGAGGGAGCGCTACTCAAGTAGCGCGACCGACCCCGACCGACGACTTGCGGCCATATCCGCGGTTTTATGAGCGCGGTCTCTGGCCGCCCGAGGGCGGGCGCTGCTGCTCGATCATCATCTTCAGCTCGTCGACCTCGAGGCTG
>JAMFST010000982.1 GCA_026225435.1 Labilithrix luteola | reverse complement strand
GAGTTCGACGACGCCGAAATCCTCGATCTTGAGGCCGAGCCTTTCCATCAGCCTCACCGTCGCCGGCACGGGGCCATAGCCCATGATGCGCGGCGCGACGCCGGCGGTCGCGAGGCCGACGATGCGCGCCTTGGGAGTGAGCCCGTGCGCCTTCACCGCGGCTTCGCTGGCGACGATGACCGCCGCCGCGCCGTCGTTGATCCCCGACGCGTTGCCCGCGGTGACGGTGCCGCCTTCGCGGACGACCGGCTTCAGCTTGGCGAGCGCCTCGAGGCTGGTCTCGCGCGGGTGCTCGTCCTTGTCGACAACGGTGACCGCGCCGCCTGTCCCCTTGCCCCCCGGAACGCTGACCGGGGTGAGCTCCCGACCGAGCGCGCCGCTGGCCTGCGCCGCGAGCGCCTTCTTCTGGCTGGCGAGCGCGAACTTGTCCTGATCCTCGCGGCTCACCTTGAACTGATCGGCGACGTTCTCGCCGGTCTCCGGCATCGTGTCGACGCCGAACGTCGCCTTCAGCTTGGGGTTGATGAAGCGCCAGCCGAGCGTCGTGTCGAAGATCTCCGCCTTGCGCGAGAAGGCGCTGTCCGCCTTGCCCATGACGAACGGTGCGCGACTCATGCTCTCCACGCCGCCGGCGATGATCAGGTCGCAGTCCCCGGCGCGGATGGCGCGCGCGGCGGAGCCGATGGCGTCGAGGCCCGAGCCGCACAGGCGGTTGATGGTGGCGCCGCCCGCGGTGATCGGCAGGCCGGAGAGCAGCCCGGCCATGCGCGCGACGTTGCGGTTGTCCTCGCCCGCCTGGTTGGCGCAGCCGAGGAGCACGTCGTCGAGCGCGTTCCAGTCGACCTTCTCGTTGCGCTTGGCGAGCGCGCGGAGCACCTCGGCGGCGAGGTCATCGGGCCGGACGCTGGAGAGGGCGCCGCCGTAGCGGCCGAAAGGGGTGCGGATCGCGTCGCAGAGAAAGGCTTCGGCCATGATGTGTCCCTCTTAGATTCAGTAGGTCTCGAAGTGAAGGCGGCCCGCGTCCTTGAGCTTCTTCCACAAGGACTCCCACGGCTGGCCGCTCTCGTTGGCGATGTCGGCGAGGACCTGGATGACGCCCTCTTCCATCCCCTTCAAGCCGCACACATAAATGTACGTGTTGTCGTCCTTGAGCATGGCGGCGATGTCGGTGGAGCGCTTCTTCATCACGTCCTGCACGTAGGTCCGCGGCTGGCCAGGCGTGCGGGAGAAGGCGAAGTTCACGTCGATGAAGTCCTTGGGTAGGCTCATCAAAGGGCCGAAGTACGGCAGCTCCTCCTTGGTGCGCGCGCCGAAGAAGAGCATCAGCTTGCCGGTCGCCCCGCCTTTTCCTGGCGCACGGCGGCGACGGCGGTACTCGGTCATCCCGCGCATCGGCGCCGAGCCGGTCCCCGTGCAGATCATCAGCAGGTGCGAGTTGGGGTGGTTCGGCATCAGGAAGGTCGCGCCGAACGGGCCGATGACCTGGACCTGGTCCCCCTTCTTCAGATCGCACAGGTAGTTCGAGCAGATGCCGCCGTCGGTATCCCCCTTGTCGCTCGGGGTGACGCGCTTCACCGTGAGCGACAGGTTGTTGTAACCGCGCCGCTCGCCGTCGCGGGCGCTGGCGATGGAGTACTGGCGCGCGTGGTGCGCTCGCCCGGCGGCGGTCTCTCCCGGCGGCAAGACGGCGATCGACTGCCCCTCGAGCACGGGGAAGGGGAGCTGCCCGAAGTCGAGCACGATGTGCCGGACGTCGGTGTCGATCCCGCCTGTCTCGTTGGCCGTCAGCCGGTAGTTGCCGGCACAGGTCGCGGTGATGGGCGCCTTGTGGGTGTACAGATTGACATACGGACGCGCGGCTGACCACGGCGGCATCGTCGAGCCGCGGACGACGTCGACCTCGATGCCGGAGGCTTCGCCCGCGGTGTCGTCGCCGGGGGCGGGTTGCGTCATGGAAGCGGGGCCGGCCTTGGGCGGCGTCGCGCTCACCGAGTCGCTCTCGCTGGTCGCGGGGACCGCGATGGTCCCCTGCGCCGGCAGCTCACCCCAGGTGTACTGCTCCTCGACGCTGTACGGCTGGCTCTTGAGGACGTTGCGCCAGTTGTCGATCGAGCCGGTGGGGCACGGCGAGATGCAGGCCATGCAGAAGTTGCAGATGTCGGCGTTGACGACGTAGTTCGCCGAGTCGTGCGTGATGGCGTCGACCGGGCAGGTCTCCTCGCACGTGTTGCAGCGAATGCAGACTTCCGGGTCGATGAGGTGCTGCTTGAGAACTTCCAGCTGAGTGCTCATCGGAACCCGGAAAGCCTTTCTGCTGATCGTCGATCAGCCGTTTTCAACCAAAGCGAACGTACTCGAAATCGACCGGCTGCTTGTTGATCCCGATCGAGGGGGGCGCGATCCAGTTGGCGTACTTGCCCGGCTCGGACACGCGGCCCATGAGCGAGGCGACGAAGGCGCGGTCTTCCGCGGTCGGCAGCCACT
>JAMFST010000981.1 GCA_026225435.1 Labilithrix luteola | reverse complement strand
GTGGTCTTCGCCGCGTCGTCGGCGGCTGACCAGATCATCGACGTCGAGCCGCCGGCGCCCGCCGCCCCGGTGGTGAGCGGCGTCGCCAACGGCTCGTCGAGCACCAGCGGGCAGTACAACCTGAGCGGCCGCGGAACCCCCGGCGACACGGTCGCCGTCCTGGCCAACGGCGTGGTGGTTCGCACCGCCACGGTGGGCACGGACGGGACCTGGGGCGCGTCGTTCAGCCTGAGCCCGGGCGCCTACGCCATCAGCACGATCGAGACGGGGCCGGGAGGCTCGAGCAGCCCGAGCACCGCCAACGTCACCGTGCAGCCGACCGCTCCCACCGTCGCCGGTCCGGCCTCGGGCACGACCTTCGATACGATGATGACCACGGTGAGCGGCACGGCCGCGCCGGGCGCCACCATCACCGTCACCCGCGGGTCCACCGTGGTCGGCACGACGACCGCCGGACCCACCGGCAGCTACTCGGTCGGCGTCGACCTCGTCGCTGGACCCAACGATCTCGCCGTCACGCAGACGGTCAACGGCGAGGCGAGCTCGCTCAGCAGCGTCGTGTACAACCAGACGCCTTCCGCTCCGTCGATCACCTCGCCGAGCTCCCCGGCGACCAGCCAGCGCTCGTCGTCCACGGCGGTGCAGGGCGTCGCCGTCCCCGGCTCCACGGTGCTGCTGCTCGACAACGGCGTCGTCGTCGGCTCGACCACCGCCGGCGCGGACGGGACCTACGCCATCACGGCGGGGCTCTCGACCGGCACCAACAAGCTCTCCGTCACCAGCTCGGTCGGCGGCGTCCCCGGCGCCACCTCGGCGCTCGCCTCGGTCCGCGTCGACGCGGATCCGCCCTTCTTCCCGGTGCCGCAGGCCAATCTGCTCGCCTACGCGCCGACCAAGGCAGGCGTGGTCGTCAGCTGGCCGACCCTCTCCGCCTTCGACGCGCAAGACGGCCAGCTCGCCGCGATGTGCGACCACCCCTCGGGCTCGACCTTCGCGCTGGGCGCGACGACGGTGACCTGCGCGGCGACCGACACCCTGGGCAACGCCTCGTCGGCCTCCTTCCAGGTCAACGTCGTGCTCCAGGTGCTGCCGACCCTGAAGCTCCCGGCCGGCAACGACCTCGTCGTGAAGACGGCCATCGCCACCGGCGCCAGCGTGAGCTTCGACGTGACGGCGCTCGACGCCGAGGGCGCTCCGATGGCGGCGCTCTGCGCTCCCGCCTCCGGCAGCTTCTTCGCCGCCGGCACCACCAAGGTCACCTGCACCGCCACCGACGGCGTCGCCATGACCGCCGCCACCGCCAGCTTCGACGTCACCGTCGTTCCGGTCCCCTACTACGGGGTCGACAACGCCTCGGCGTCCACCACCACCGCGGCATCGCAAGGCAGCGGCGGCTGCAGCATGGTCGGTGACCGGTCGGGCCTCGACTTCAGCGCCCTCGCCGCCGTCGGTCTGGCCATCGCCGCGGCCCGTCGTCGCCGCCGGGGGATCCGCTGCGTCGACTGACGCCGGACACCGCCACCCACACTCCACTCACTCGTGAACGAGGACGTACTCCCATGAAGACGCATTCCCCTCTCTCTGTACTTTTCACCTGCCTGTCGCTGGCGCTCGGCATCGCCACCGTGAGCGGCTGCAGCAGCAGCGGCGACGACAACCGCACCACGACCGTCGAGAGCTACAGCTGCTCGAACAAGGGGCCGTGCCCCGGTGACCCGATGCCGACGGCCGACGAGACCGCCGCCTGCGAGCAGCTCTCGGCCGACAGCACCTGCGGCGCTGCCTTCCAGGCGTACTCGCTGTGCGCCTACTCGGCGGCGCGCTGCAGCGACAGCAGCCTGTCGGACCCCGACGCGGACTCCACCTCGACCGACTGCGCGGCCGAGTACGCGACCTACACCACCTGCCTCGGGAACAAGAACGTCGACGCCGGCAACGCGACGCCGTGAGGTGAAGGCGGCAGCGTCAGGCGAGGTCCTTCTTCGGGGCCTCGCCTTTCTCTTTGGCGACGTACGCCTTGAACGCCTCCGCGTGGTCCGGATGCCAACGCGACAGCGGCGGGCGGTTCTCCACCAGGTCCCCCGCGGCCCAGAGGATCCGCTTCTCGTCGAGCTCGCGCGGAGCCTCGTTGTCCGGACAGAGAATGTAGAAATCTCCAGCCGCGAGCTTCTCCAGCAAGAAGTCCACGGTCTGCTCCGGCGTCCAGGCGCCGGCGGGCTTCTCGGCCCGGCCGCGCGCCGTCAACCCGGTGAAGACGAAACCGGGAATCAAGAGGTGCGCGTGCAGCAAGCTGCGCTCGGTGTTGCGTAGCTCGTGCTCGAGCGCCTCGGTGAAGGCCTTCACGCCGGCCTTCGAGACGTTGTACGCCGGGTTCCCCGGCGGCGTGGTAATGCCCTGCTTGGAGCCGGTGTTGACCACCAGTCCGGGGCGGCCGCGCAGCAGCATGCCGGGGACGAAAGCCTGGGTACCGTGGATCACGCCCCAGAGGTTCACCTCCATCACGCGCTCCCAGCTGCCCAGCGGGCCGAGCGCGGTCGTCTCCGCCTGGATGCCGGCGTTGTTCATGAGCACGTCGGTGCCGCCGAAGCGCTCGCGGACGACGCTCTCGAGGAGCACCAGGTCCGACACGCGGCTGACGTCGATCTCGCGCGCGAGCACGTCGTCGGCGTGCCCCTTGGCGGCGATGGCGACGCCGGCGATCTCGTGGCGGGCCGCCTCGACGCGCTCGGCGCCGAGGTCGGCGATGGCGACGCGCATGCCGAGCGAGGCGAACTTCTTGGCAGCGGCGAGGCCGATCCCGGACGCGCCACCGGTGACGACGGCGACGGCTCCGGGGACGAGCGCGGGGTGGGTCGAAGTCTGGGCGGGCATGAGCGCGGATCTACTTCATCTGCCGCTCAGCGTCGCTTGCTGGCGAGCAACCGATCGAGCGTGGGCTGGTCCTCGGCGGTCGCGGCGGTGAAGACGACCAGGCTGAGCCCCTCGGCGCCTTCGACGGAGAACGCCGAGGACGTGAGGCCGAGCGCGCCGACGAGCGGATGCACGACGCGCTTGCTGCTCATGCCCGCGGCGCGGACCTCGTTGTCGGCCCACATGCGGCGGAAGTCCTCGCTCGCGGCGCAGAGCTCGGCCTCGAGCGCGGCGGCCTCGGGGGAGCCGCCGGTGCGCGCGACGTCCATGCGGAAGATGGCGACGGCGGCGCGGGCGCTCGCCTCCCAGTCGGGAGTGTGGGTCTTCATCGCCGGGTCGAGGAAGGTGCGGCGCAGGACGTTGCGGTCGCGCACCGGGAGCTTGCCGAAGTCGTTGAGCGCAGTCATCGGCTGGTTCCAGGCGACGATGTCCCACGCGGCGGTCTTGACGAACGCGGGGACGGTGAGCGCGTCGAGGACGGCCTGGACGGTGCTAGGCACCGAGGGGGAGGCGCCACCGCAGTCCACCGGCGGCGGTCGCTGCTGGGCGAGCAGGTAGAGCATCTCGCGATCGGTGCGATCGAGCTCGAGAGCGCGCGCGAGCCGCTCGATGACCTCCTCCGAGGGCGGACCGCCGCGCCCCTGCTCGAGCCAGGTGTACCAGGTGATGCTCACACCGGCGCGCGCGGCCACCTCCTCGCGACGCAGCCCCGGAGTGCGGCGACGCGAAGGCGGCGACGGACCATCCACCGGCGGCACGAGGCGCGCACGCCGGTCGCGCAGGAAGCCGCCGAGCCCGACCGCGAGCATGGGGGTACGTGACTTACCGGTATCCCGTCTCGGCTTTTCGGTGGGATGGCGGAGCGTCATGGTCGGTGCGTTCCCGCAATTCTACTCGAGGAGCTCACCGACCATGAAAGCCATCGTTCTTCACGCCTACG
>JAMFST010000980.1 GCA_026225435.1 Labilithrix luteola | reverse complement strand
CTCACCGCGCTCGGCGAGGCGGTGGACAGCGCGGCCGGCTCGGCGCAGCGCGTCCGCGGTCGCCTGCGCGTCCACGTGGACACCTTCGTGGCCCGCTACATCCTCGCGCCCAAGCTCGACGCCTTCCTCGCCAGCTACCCGGAGCTCGAGCTCGAGGTGCTCTCTCGCCCCAACGACCAGGTCACCGCGCTCGTCACCGACGGCTTCGACGTGGCCATCCGCTTCGGCCAGCCTCCCGCTTCGAGCCTGGTCGCGCGCAAGCTGCTCGAGACGCGCATCATGACCTGCGCGTCCCCGACGTACATCGCGCGCCATGGCCACCCGCGCCACCCGCGCGATCTCGCCAAGGGGCACGAGTGCATCCACTTCGTCGATCCGCAGACCGGTCGCCCCTTCGAATGGGAGTTCCACCGCGGCAAGCAGCGCATCGGGCCGGTGCCGGTGCACGGTCGGCTGGTGGTCAACGACGTCGCCACCGCGCTCGGCGTCTGCCTCGCCGGTCACGGGATCGTGCAGCTGATGGAGCTCGGGAACGACGAGCTGCTGCGATCGGGCGCGCTCGTCGAGCTCTTTCCCAGGTGGCACGACGAGCTCTTTCCACTCTACGTGTTCCATCCCTCGCGCCACCTCCCGCCGGCCAAGGTCCGCGCCTTCGTCGACTTCGTCATCGCGTCGACCAAGGGGCTCGCTAGCGACGCGTGATATGCCTCGCGTGATGGCACGCCTCGCGTCGCTCGCCGCCATCTGTGTCGTGTCGATCGGGAGCGGGCAGGCGCGCGCGGCGGCGCCCACGAAGCTCGATTTTCATCGCGCGGCCAGCGCGCAGGAGTGCCCCGCGGAGCAGCAGCTGCGCGCCGCGGTGGTCGCGCGGCTGGGGCACGATCCGTTCGCCGGCGAGGCTCATGACGCGCTGCATGTGGAGATCTCGTCCGACGGCGGCAAGCTGCGCGGACACTTCTCGCTCGAGCGCGACGGGCGCGAGATCGGCTCGCAGACGCTGGAGGCGACGGGCACTCCGGCCGAGCACGAGGCGGGACACGCGTCGTCGATCTGCGACGAGCTGGTCGACGCGCTCGCGCTCGAGGTGGCGCTGGTCTTCGAAGCGGCCGACGCGACCGAAGCGAAGGCGGCGGCCGAGCCGGCAGCGGCGTCCCCACCGGCGATCGCACCTCCGCAGCCTCCTCCGGTCGCACCGGCGGCACCGTCTCCGCGCCCGTGGTCCTTGTGGGGGAGCGCCGGCGGTCGGGCGAGCGTCGGCTCCTGGGCGGAGGCGGCGCTGGCGCCGGAGATCGGCGTGGAGGCGCGCCGCGGCTTCTTCGGCCTCGGCCTGGACCTGCGCGTCGACGTCATCCCCACGCTGGACGTCGGGAGCGCGCGCGCCACCCTGGTGCGCCCGAGCGGCTCGCTGCTCCCGTGCGCTCACGGACGCTGGATCTACGGCTGCGCGGTGGCCACGCTGGGCGCGACAGTGGTTCACGGGATCGACGTGGCCAGCTCGCGCGAAGCCTCGAGCCCCTATGCCGCCTTCGGGGGTCGGGCCGGGCTCGACCTCCCGCTGACGGCGCGGCTGCACCTGCTCACCTTCGTCGAGATGGTGGGCGTGGCGACCCCGACGACGGTGCGTCTCGATGCGTCGGACGGGGTCTCGCCCACGGTTTCGAGCCGTGCGTGGGACGGCGCAGCGGGAATCATGCTCGCCGGTTCGATTTTTTGACCACGGACCGCCCCTGCTCCCAATGACCTTCGTGAACGCGCGCTCGGAGCCCCTGCCGACCCTCGCGACGGAGCCCGCGATCGGCTTTCGCGCGATCTTCGACGCCGAGTGCGCCTACGTGTGGACCACCCTGCGTCGCCTCGGGGTCGCCGAGCGGGACATCGAGGACGTCGCGCACGACACCTTCGTCCGGGTGGCGGCGCACCTGCACGAGTACGATCCGGCGCGCCCGCTGCGTCCCTGGCTCTTCGTCTTCGCCTTGCGGATGGCGCGCGACTACCGGCGCCTGGCGCGGCACCGGCACGAGCGCGTGGGCGAGGTGGAGGGGGCGTCGATGCCGCTGACCGAGCACCCGGACGAGCTGCTGCGCGCGCGCGACATGCACGATCTGGTGATGCGGGCGCTCGACTCGCTCGACTGGGACAAGCGCGCGGTCTTCGTCGCCTGCGAGCTCGAGGAGCGCGAGTGCGCCGAGGTCGCCGCGGTGCTGGGGGTCTCGCGCAACACCGCTGCGTCGCGCCTGCGCCTCGCGCGGGGGATCTTCACCGCCGCCGTGCGCAGGCTCACCGCCGCCGACCAGGAGAGACCATGAGCACCCCGCCCGATCGGCACGACTCGCTCCCCGACGACGTGCGCGCGCTGTTGCGTGCGGAGAGCGGACGCGTGGAGATCACCGACGACGCACGCGCTCGGCTGGCGACGCGGCTGGCGGCTAGCGTGGTGGCCTTCGGCGCTCCGCCGGTTCCGCCGACGCCACCTGCCGCCGCGCCGCAGATGCCCTCGTCGCCGCCACCGCCCGTCGTTCCCCCGATGCTGGCCGCGCCGGCGCTCGGTCTGGGCGCCGCAGGGACCAAGATGATCGCGGCGCTCGCGCTGAGCGCGACGGCGATCGTCGGCGGGCATGCGCTGCTCGCGCGAACGAGCGCTCCTCCCGCCGTCGTGGCGCCGGTGGTGGCGCAGGTCGCGCCGGTCGTACCAATCGCGCCCGTGGAAGCGGTCGCACCAGCTGCCGCGCAGTCGCCGGAGATCGCGCCGATCGCTGCGGACAACGCGGCATCTCGCGCGACGCGGAGCAGCGGATCACGACCTACGCCGATGAGCACGCCGGCGGCCGTGCCCGTCGCTCCTCCCGCCGATGCGCCCCTCGCCCCGCCGCCGACCGTCGTGGATCTCGATGGGCTGCGCGAGGAGCAGGCGCCGCTCGACGAAGCGCGTCGCGATCTGGATCGCGGAGATGCCCTCGCCGCGTTGAACGCCACGCGGGCGCATGCGACGCGCTTTCCCCGAGGCGCCCTCGCCGAGGCACGCGACGCGCTGCGCATCCGTGCCCTCGTGCGTCTCGGGCGGACCGACGAGGCGCGGCGTGAGCTGGCGGCCTTCCGCGCGACGCACCCGCACAGCTTGTTGCTGGGCGAGGGGGACGACAGCTCGATCATTCCGTGACCACCGGCGCGTTCGCCTCCCAAACAGACATCATGATCCGAGCGAGCCTGGTCCTCGCCGCCACCTTCACCACGCTGGCCACCGCTGCCTGCGCCGGACGTCTCCTCGACGCGGGCACCCTCGACTCCACCGCCGACGGCGGTGCCATCGCGGCCAGCGTCGCGGTCAGCGGCGACTGCACTGCCTCGAGCTGCTCCAACCAGCAGCTGTCCTGCTCGAGCGGCGGGGCGGCCGTCAACCTCACCTGCACACCCCACGCGGCCACCAGCGCGGCCTCGATCTTCAACGGGACCTGCGTGCTCGCGGGGGAATGCCCGGACGACGCGGGGACGCTCTCGTGCGCGACCAGCCCGCTGCCCGTCGCCGCCTGCACGTCCTCCGGGCCATGCGTCGGCGTCGAGGTCTCCGGCG
>JAMFST010000979.1 GCA_026225435.1 Labilithrix luteola | reverse complement strand
CGACCGGCGAGGGGACCTGGTGGTCCGAGTGGTCGGTGTTGCCCAGCCAGCCGACGAGCGCGTGCCCCGGCGTGTCGACCAGCACCACTGGCAGACCGAGCGACTCGAGCGCCGAGGCGAAGAGGACCACCCCTTCGAGCTCGCTCCCGTTGGCCGCGCCGAGCACCTCCGCAGGGGAGCCGACGGTGAGCGCGCCGGCGCGATCGCTGTCGCGGCTGGCGTCGCGCCCGAAGGCCACCTTGCGCGCGGCCAGCTCGTCCCACAGCGCGTGGACGATGGAGGCTCCGTCCTTGGTCGCCCATCCCGCCGACGGCGCGCGCACCTTGGCCGCGGCGATCCAGGCGGCGACCGCCGGATCGTTCGGGTGGACGCGGATCGCCTCGAGCTCGCGCACGTCGCGCCAGGTCGTGTCGGTCTCCGTCTTCGGCCCGCTGGCGAGCACCGTGGGAAGCTCGTTGGCGGCGTGGATCGACGCCGGGATCGAGCGCTCGGTGATCGGCGCGTAGCCGGTCTTGTCGGTGATCTTCAGCGAGATGGTGCCGGCGCCGCTCTTGATGGCACCCGGGGCGGACAAGGATGCGAGGCGGGTCGGGTTCAGCTTAACCGTCGACTTCTGCGCGGTGAAGTGGACCACCTGCGAGGCGGGCTCGGTGACGTCGTTGACCGTGAGGGTCACCTTCACGTCGAGCGCGTGGCCGGAGAAGTTCCACAGGCGCACGGTGGCGAACGGCCCGAGCGTCGGCGTGCCGTACATCGGCAGCAGATCCGGGTAGACGTCGTCGTCCACCTCGGTCTCGAACCACAGGTGCGTGTTCTTCAGGTCGTCGAAGCGCGCCTTCCAGGCGACGTACTTCGGCTTGGTGCTCGCCTTGGCGACCGCGTCCACCTCGCGCGAGGCGTCGTCCTGCTTGTTGGTGTGGAGCAGGGCCACGGCCTTGAGCAGGCGGGCGTCGAGGATGATCTCGTCGTCGTCGGCCTTGGTCTTCTGGTGCATGAAGCCGAGCGTCTGGTCGACGCGCTTGGTGCACTCGTTCCAGTTCTCCATCCGGCAGGCGTTGCGGGCGGCGTCCAGGTAGACGTGCCCGTCCTTGGGCCACTTCCGTAAGAGCTCCTTGAAGTCGCCGTCGGCGGCGGCCAGGTGCGCGTAGCCCTGGTTGGCCTCGGCGGGGAAGCCGGTGTCCTTCAGCGACGGGTCGAAGTCGGTGAGCGAGTAGCCGATCTCGCGCAGCAGGCGCCACTCGTGCCCGTCGCGGGCGCAGCGGCCGAAGGCGACGAAGGCCGCCTTGGTGGTGGCGTCGGCGTGGGTGCCGGCGATGCCGAGGTTCACGTCGAGGGTGCGGAGGATGGAGTCGCAGTCGGGGGCGACCGCCGCGGCGTAGGCCTTCTGCACAGCGGCCGTGGCGGCGGCGCGGGCATCCTGCGTGGAGACGTATCCGGCCTGCGTGCGCATCCCGGCGTCGCTGCCGCTGGTCGACGCACCGGTTCCGCCGTCGCTCGCGGAAGGGCGAGAGCTCGCGGCGCCTCCGTCGGCGGGCACGCCGCTCGCGACGGTGCTGGGCGAGGCGTCATCGTCGCCGGCGTCGAGAGGCGTCACCGTGGTCCGGCTGCAACCGACCGAGACGCTGGCGGCGGTGGAGGCGGCCGCGAGGCAAGCGGCCAGGGCCGGCCACGAGCGCCAGGCGGGGGAGAAACGGAGCGTCACCCGGCCATGCTACAGGCCTGCGCCCCATCACGTCAGCATCTCAGCTACTGGCCGACGTATAGCGCCCGAGAGCCCGGTTCCATACGATGCGCGCCGCCAGCGCGAAGGCTCCCGCGCCCAGCAGGGCAAAGAGCAGCCTCCCCGGCGGCAGCTGGCCGAGCAGCGCCTCCGCCGGGTACGAGGTCATCATCGCGAACGGCAGCACGAAGGTGAAGAGCACGTGCGCCAGCCCGCGGAACACGCTCCGTGGCCAGCGCGCGGCGTCGAAGACCGAGGTGAAGAGGTAGGCCAGGTTGTCGATGCGCACGACGTAGAACGACGCGGCGATGGCCATGATCAGGAGCGAGTGCAGCACCACCGTCGCGAAGGCGAGGAGCACCAGCGCGATCACCATCCCTCCCGGCGAAGGGCCGCGCCCCAGCTGGTGGAAGGCGTAGGCGAAGATCAACCCGGCGGTGATCACGTTGGTGAAGCGGGTCGGCTGGAAGCGGGCCGTCGAGACGAGGAACTCGGCGTCGGCCGGCTTGAGCAGCACGAAGTCGAGCGTCCCCTTGCGCACGTGCTCGACCACCGCCGTGAGCCCGGGGACGATGATCCCGTCGAGCACCGTCTGCAGCAAGGTGAACCAGCCCACCACGAGGAGCGACTCCGGGTACGACCAGCCGGCGACCGTGCCCCGCGTCCCGAACACCACCAGCAGCGGCACGAGGGCGGTCGCCGCGTAGAACAGCTCCACCGCCGCATCGAAGGCCGCGTCGAGCCGGTACTGCAGCGCGAGGAGCACGGAGGCGCGCACCTGCACGGCGAGGAGGCGGCGGTACTTGCGGTAGCTGCGCAGGCTCTTCACCTCAGCCGCCGTAGGCGGCGAAGCGCTTCACGCCGAGCGACCAGGCGCGCTCGGTGAGCAGCACGAAGACGAGCACCCAGCTCCACTGCCGCGCGAGCAGGCCGAGCGCCGCCTCCACCGTGTGCGCGCCGACCATGATCTCCACCGGGAGACCGATCTGGTAGCGGAACGGCAGCCAGTCGAGCGCCGGGCGCATCCGGGCGGGGAAGAGCTCCACCGGCAGCAGGTAGCCGGACAGGACGAAGAACGCCGCTGTCCAGATGTCCATCAGCTTGACGCTGCTCTCGAAGAAGAACGCCAGGCTGCCGATGGCGAGGTTCACCAGCAAGGTGAGCGCCCACGAGCCGATCATCGCCAGGAGCCAGAGCAGCCAGAGCACCGGCTGGTGCGTCACCCCGCCGGCGCCCACGGCGATGAGGAGCACGATGCCCATCGGCACTGCCACCAGCGAGCGAATCGGGATGGAGACCAGGTTCTCGATGGCGTAGTTCACCAGCGGGCTGACCGGGCGAAGCAGGCGCAGGGCGAGGGTGCCGTCCTTGATCTCCATGTTCATCTGCCACGACGCCCACGAGCCGACGACCTGGCGGACGATGAAGGTGCAGAGGAAGTAGGCGACGAACTGCTGCTCGCCGAAGCGGCCGATGGGGGCGTCGCGGGCGACCGCGGTGAAGAGCGCCATCATCACCAGTGGCATGGTGGTGGCGAGGATCCAGACGAGCATCTCCGCGCGGTAGGCCACGGCCTCGGCGAGCCCCACGCGCAGCAGCGTCGGCAACGCGGTGATGGTTCGCTGGACGCTCACGCCGGGCCCCTCACGTCGGCTCCGTCTTGCGGAACACGTCGCGCATCACCTCCTCGAGCGGCGGGTTCTCCACCGTGAGGTCCACGACCGGCAGGTTCCCCAGCGCCGCGCCGACGCTCTCCTTCACCCGATCACGCTCGACGCGCAGCACCGCGACGGCCGCCTCGTGCCGCACGATCACGCCCAGCTTCGCCAGATCCGCCGCGTCGACCGGCTTCGAGAGCCGCAGCACCAGTCGCTTCTCCGGCCGCGCCTTCTCCGCCAGCGCCTCCAGCGTCCCGTCGTAGATCAGCTTCCCGTGATCGACGACGATCACCCGCGGACACATCGCCTCGACGTCGTCCATGTAGTGGCTCGTCAACAGCAGCGTCGCGTTCCAGCGCTGGTTGTACTCGTTGATGAAGGTGCGCAGCGTGACCTGCATGTCGACGTCGAGACCGATGGTCGGCTCGTCGAGGAAGAGCACCCGGGGGCGATGGATCAGCGCCGCCGCCAGCTCGCACTTCATCCGCTCGCCGAGCGACAGCTGGCGGGTCGGCTTGGCCATCACCACCGACAGGTCGAGCAGGGTCACCAGCTCGTCGAGCGTCTGCTTGTACTGCGCCGCCGGTACGTCGTAGATGGCGCGATTCAGCTCGAAGGTGTCGGCCGGCGGCAGGTCCCAGATCAGCTGCTGCTTCTGCCCGAGCACCAGCATGATCTGCTGGAGGAAGGCGTCGTCGCGCTCGCGCGGCTCGAAGCCGAGCACGCGCACGTCGCCGGAGCTCGGATGGAGCAGCCCGGAGAGCAGCTTGAGCGTGGTCGTCTTGCCCGCCCCGTTGGGGCCGAGGAAGCCGACCCGCTCCCCCTCGCCGATGGTGAAGTCGATCCCGTCGACGGCGCGAACCGTGTCGTAGCTGCGCACGAAGACCGACCGCAACGCGGCTGCCATGCCCGGCGCGCGCCGGTGGACGCGGTACTCCTTGCGCAGATTCGTGACGGAGATCATTCAGGCCGGGGCGGCCGGAGCGGCCGCGCCGACCGACGGATCTAGCTTACGGGCGACCGAGACGCATCATGGGACGGTCGACGCGGTGGTGCTGATCTCGCGCGGGCGATCGGCGCCGAGGTTCCTGGCGGCGGCGCCGCCGACCAAGGTGGCCGAGCCGGTGGCGCGCGGCTGCAGCTCCTCTCCGTGGCGACTCTGGTGGTGGCGCCACACCGAGTACCCGAAGGCGATGGCCACCCAGGCCGCCATGACCGGGACGGCCGCGACGACCGAGGTGATGGCGCCGAGGGTGAGCATGGCCGCAAAGGAGATGCCGGTCGCCACGAGGAACGCATTGCGCGGGGCATGCGAGGTGCTGGATGTGGGGACGGTCGGGCGGTCGTCGTCGAGGGGAGTGAGGGCGGGGTTCATGGTGATTCCTCCGCCGGGGAAATCACTGCATCGCGGGTGCCACGCCAGTGACCGCCTCGGCCCATTCGATCCGGTCGAGGCGGAACTGCCGTCGCTCCTTCTTGTCGAGATCGTCGACGTTCAGCAAGGTCAGCGAGCGCTCCATCACCACCGCGTCGAGCCGCACCGTGCGCGTCGTGCGCACACCGCTCGAGTCGACGTAGCGCAGCCGCAGCGGCACCCGCGAGAACCAGGCCTCCTCGACTGCCCGGCGCACGGGCTCGGGGCAGGCGGTGGCAGGAACACCGGTGAATTGCAGCCCATCCAGCTCGAGACCGAGCTCACGTTGACGAGCGAGCGGGAGCGCGGCGCGCACTTTGGTGAGCGCGCTCGACAGTGCCGTGGTGAAGGGAACCAGACGCATCTCCCGCACGTGCGCGCCGATACGCAGGAGCAGCGCCGCTTCACGCGCGGTGAAATTCACCGGAGGCAGCGAGTAGGCCCGGTCGAGCGCGTAGCCACCGCCCCGACCACGCTCGGCCGTGAGCGGCAGCTCCGCGTCGCGCAACGTGTCCAGATCGCGATAGATGGTGCGAACGGTCACGCCGAAATGCCCCGCCAGCTCCTCGGCTGTGACACCCGTGCGCCGCGAGCGAAGGTGCTCCGCGAGGGCGAAGAGGCGAGCCGAGCGCTTCACACCCCAAACCTGACATGAGGCTGACATCACGTCCAGGTGTGGCGTGTCGACCTGAGAGCCTCCCGAGTGAACCCTGGGAATCGTCCTATCGCGATGCTAGGATGAATCTGTGGCCACCCTCTCCTCTGCCGTGACGACGCTCCAGCTCTTCGCCGAGCCGACGCGCGTGCGCCTCCTGGCGCTGCTCGAGGAGGAAGAGCTCACCGTCGCCGAGCTGGTGACGATCACCGAGCTGGCGCAGTCGAGCGTCTCGACCCACCTGGGCAAGCTGCGCGAGGCCGGCCTCTTGCGCGATCGCCGGGTCGGCCCCTCCACCCTCTACGCGCTCAACGAGGGGAACATGCCCGCGGGGGCACGGCAGGTGTGGTCGCTCGTCCGCGGCGAGATCAAGGACACCGTCCTCGAGGGGGACAAGGGGCGCTGCGGCGACGTGGTCAAGGCGCGCGAGCGCACCAGCTGGCCGGACAGCGTCGCCGGCCAGATGGAGCGCCACTACTCGCCCGGCCGCACCTGGGAGGCGACGGCGCGCGGCCTCTTCGGCCTGATGCAGCTGGGGGACGTGCTCGACGCCGGCTCGGGGGACGGCACGCTGGCGCAGCTGCTGGCGTCGCGCGCGAAGAGCGTCACCTGCCTCGATCGCAACGAGAAGATGGCCGACGCCGCGCAGGCCCGGCTGGCCAGGGTGAAGAACGCCCGCGTCTGCCTGGGCGACGTGCACGAGCTCCCGTTCGCCGACGAGAGCTTCGACCACGTCATGCTCTTCAACATCCTCACGCAGGCGACCAGCCCCGCGCGAGTCGTCAGCGAGGCCGCGCGCGTGCTACGCGGCGGGGGAAATGTCGTCGTCGTCACCCTCGCTTCCCACGACCACGCCGAGGTGACCGCGAGCTATCGCGACATCCACCCCGGCTTCTCCCCGACCCAGCTGCGCCGCATGTTGCAGAAGGCCGGGCTCGTCATCGACTCCTGCGACGTCACCTGCCGCGAGAAGCGGGCGCCGCACTTCGAAGTCATCACCGCGTCCGCTCGCAAGAGCGCAGGAAACAAGTGAGCCATCCCATGAGCGAGACCGCCCCGACATCCCTCGAGAAGCTCCTCCAGCGGCGCATCGCCATCATCGACGGCGCGATGGGCACCACCATCCGCACGTACAACAT
>JAMFST010000978.1 GCA_026225435.1 Labilithrix luteola | reverse complement strand
GATGGCCATCGACGGGCACCTCGAGTGGCACCCGCTGGGGGCCGCGGATGGGCTCTTCGACACGGCCGACGAGCGGGTCGACGCCAACGTCGCCAGCCTGGTACCGCCGGGGCCGCACCTGGTGACGGTCCGCGCCGTGGACGCCGCCGGGAACAGCTCGCTCGCGGAGGCAGAATCGCACTGAGGTTCCGCCTGCGTTTCGGCGCCGCCTGGCACAGCTGGGCCGCATGACACGTCGCGTCATAAGGACCCGCGACAGCCGCGCCAGACTCGGGTTCTTCGCAGCGAGCGCTCTTACGGCAAAAACCGCTTGATTTGCCCGCTCCCCTGCGGGTGATGACGGCGGCACGGCGCGTGTAAGAGGGGGAGCATCGCCCCCGCGGATCCCCTTCCCGGGCGGCGCTTGCTTGGCGCTTGGCTTAGTCTTCTTTTCTTCGCGTTCTAGTCTTGGTCTTGGTCTCGGTCTCACGTTCGCCTTCCTTTCACCGTCCTGCCGCTCGCTTCTTCCTTCTTTCGGAGCTCCCACCGTGTCCGTGCTCGCTCGGTCCTCGTCGTCTCTCCCACTCCGCCGCTGGTTCGGCGGCGTCGTCTTCGCGCTGGTCGCGACGACGGGAGCAGCGGCGTGCGGCGGCATCGGCATCACCACCTCGGAGTACGACCCCAGCGCGAACAGCGCGGCGGGGACCGACGACACGGGCGGCGACGACGCGTCGACGGCGGCGTCCAACGACGGCGGGCCGCTCCTGGGCGTGGCCGCGGACGCCGGCGCAGAGGCCGCCGACACCAAGCCGTACAGCAGCCCGCTCTGCGGCGAGGTCACCGCCTGCAACCCCGACGTCCTCACGAGCAACGGCTGCGCGGGCGACGAGGACGCAGGCGCCGGCTACGGTCGTGACGGCGGCGGCTACGGGTACGGCGCCGACGCCGCGGTCCCCTCGGCCTGCCGCGTGGCGACGACGACCACCACGAGCACCGGCGCAGCGGCGATCGCCTCGGCGTGCGTCGCCGGTGGCCCTGGCATCGATGGCGCCGCCTGCGCCGGCGGCGACGATTGCAGCGCCGGTTACGAGTGCGTCGGTACGCCGGGCGTGTGCCGCCGCTACTGCTGCTCTGGCACGTGCAGCGACGAGAAGGCGTTCTGCGACGTGCAGCCGACCAGCGGATCGAGCGGGACGAACGCGATGAGCGTGCCGGTGTGCATGCCGGTCTCGCCGTGCAAGCTCCTGGCGTCAGCGTCGACCTGCATGAGCGGCAACACCTGCTCGGTCGTGGCCGACGACGGGACCACCAGCTGCGTCGCCGTCGGCACCGCCAGCGAAGGCTCCGCGTGCGACACCACCCATTGCATGGCCAACGAGATCTGCGTCGGCAAGAGCGGCGCGCGCGTGTGCGAGAAGCTGTGCCACGTGACCGGCGACGATTGCTCGGGCGCCAAGGTCTGCACCGGCAACGCGACGCTGTTCGCCGATCCGTCGATCGGCGTCTGCACCACGCCCTCCTGAGCCGGCTGACCTGTCCGCGGACAGGGTGAGATCGTCCCGGACGGGTGATCGGCGAAGAGATCCGGCGTTCCGGCCACCTCGCACGCGGCACGGACGGTGCTCCTGGCGAGGCGATGCCTTCCCTGTCGCCCACGTCGTCGCCCACGCGCGATCCCGCCCTGCTCCCCCTGGCCGCCAGCGGACCGCTCGACGGAGACGGGCCGCGCGAACGAGCCGCGTCGCTCGGTCTCGAGGCGCTGGGGGACGAAGATCTGCTCGCGCTGGTGCTGGGTACCGGAGGAGGCGGCGAGTCGGTGCGGCTGCTGGCCACGCGCCTGCTCGATGACGCCGGCGGGCTGCTCGGCCTCGTGCGACGCGGCCCCGGTGGGCTCGCCCAGGAGCGCGGGGTCGGGCAGGTGAAGGCGCTGCGAATCCTGGCCGGCTGCGAGCTCGGTCGGCGGGCGCACACCCGGGAGCTGACGGGGGCGATCCACGACGGCAGCACCGACGGCGAGACGCGCGCGCGGCGCTTCGCCGACTTCGAGCAGGTGGCGGCCTGGGCGCGTCCGCGGCTGGGGGCGCTCGAGCACGAGGAGCTGTGGTTGCTGGCGGTGGACGGGCGGCAAGGGGCGCGGGCGGCGCGGAGGATCGCCGCTGGAGGGATCCACGGGCTCCACGTGTCGGCGCGCGACGTCCTGCGCGCGGCGCTGCGTGAGGCGGCGAGCGCGTTCCTGGTGGTGCACAATCACCCGTCGGGTGATCCGACGCCGAGCGCGGCGGATCTCGACTTCACCGCCCGCCTCGCGCGCGCCGGGCACGCCGTGGGGATGCCGTTGCTCGACCACGTCATCGTGGCGCGCGACGGCGCGACGTCGCTGCTCGCACAAGGCTTGGTCCCCGACGGAGACGAGAGCGACGGAAGTGACTGAGTCTCAGCTCTCGGTCTTGGCGAAACACGCGAGGCGAAACCCGCAGTGCAGCTCGTCGCAGACGGTGCGCGGGGCCGAGGGGAACTCGTCGCGCCAGCGCGCTTCGACGAGGTCCGTGCCGAGACGGGCGAGGCGGCGCTCGACGTCGGCGGGGGCGCTCGGGTCGCGCCAGCCCGGGCTGCCGGCGTCGCCGCCGAGGAAGAGGATGCCGGTCCGCAGGCGCGCGCCGAGCGCCTCGGTGCCTTGCATGCCGAAGCGCTCGCGCGCCGCGTGAGCGTACACGTCGAGCTGGAAGGCGTAGGGGGCGGCGTCGGGGCCGCGAGCGCTCTTGTAGTCGAGGACGTCGACGTCTCCGTTTGGCCAGACGACGACGAGGTCGATGGTGCCGCGGAGGACGACGTGGCGGCTGGTGTCCGCGGCGGCTTCTGCGCCTCCTGCATCCACGTGGAGCACGAACGGCTCCTCGCGTGCGAGGGCACCGCCTGCGGCGGCCACTTCGAGGGCGTAGGCGCCGCCGAGCAGACGAGCCACGCGGTTCACCACGTCGGCGTGACGTGGATGATCCGCGGCGACCCCTTCCGCCTCGAGCAGCTTGCCGAGCTGGGCCCGTGCGGCTGTGAGCTCCTCGCCGGCGACGCCGAAGAACACCGGATCGATCCGCTCGAGGAGCCGGTGCGCGAGCGTCCCCTCGGCGCGGGAGTCGAGCCGCGGGAGGGCACCTTCCGCGGCCACCGGCGGCGCGGTGCGGGCGAAGGGCGGAAGATCCGGCTCGGGCAGGTGGAGCACGTGGACCAGCTGGAAGCGGCGGCGACAGCGGGCGAAGTCCTGCAGCGCGGTCGGGGCGATGGGCAGGCGGCGCCACGCGGGGACGGCGCGCATCGCCGCCTCGGCCGGCGCGGCGCTCTCGTTCGTCCCCGCGAGCAGGTCACCCTGGAGCGGCGCGGTCTCCTCGACGATCACGTCCTCGACCTCGAGAGCCGCCTGCGCGGCGCGCGCCGGATTCTCGAGCAGCCGGGAGACCGTCATGAGCGAGCCGAGCGCGCGCCTCGGCGGCGGGCCCACGAGGTACATCCGCCGGGACACGCGCGTCACGGCGACGTACGCGAGCCGCTGCTGCTCGGCGAGCTCGCGCCGGAAGGCCTCGCTCCGCAGCTCGTCGAGCGAGGGGGAGTCGTGGACGGTCCCCTGCTCATCGGCGTGGCGCGCGGCCAGGCGACTCGGCACCTCGCCCGAGCCGAGCGAGAGGAAGAACGCCGTGCCCCCTTTCTTCGTCGGCTGGCTGTCGAGCTCGGGGAGGAACACCACGGGGAAGTCGAGCCCCTTGCTCGCGTGGATGGTGAGCAGGCGCACCGCGTCCTCGTCCTCGGAGAACGTGGCCGCTTCGACCTCCTTGTCCTCGCGCATCGCCGCGTCGTCGAGGCGATCGAGGAAGGCGCGCGCGCTCGGCGCGAGATCGGCCATCGCCAGCAGCTTGCGACCGTTCGCCACGCGCTGCGCCCCGCGGGACAGCTGGATCCAGGTCTCCTCGAGCCCCAGCTCGCGGACGGCGGCGCGCAGGGCGATGCCCGGTCCCAGGCGATCGAGCTCGGGCGAGAGCGCCTCCACCACGCGCCGCAGCGCCGCGAGCGCGGTCACGTCCGACGCCTGGACGAGGCGACGACGCGCGCCGTGGTCCCAGGCGGAGCCGACGCGCGCGAGGCCGCGCCCCTCGTCCGTGAGGCCGAGGAGGGTCGCGTCGTGCGCGCCGGTCCAGGGGCCGCGGAGCACCTGGGCCATGGCGTGACGATCCGAAGGGTCGAGCAGCAACGCGAGCATGGCGGCCAGATCGCGCACCTCGCGCGCGGTGTAGAAGCCGCGGCCGGCGACGACGTACGGCAGGCCACGCTCGGCGAGCGCGTGCGCCGTCGCCTCGAGCGCGCCGTTGGTGCGCGCGAGGACGGCGAAGTGGCGGAACGAGAGCTTGGCGTCGCCGTCGCCACCGCTGATGCCGCCGCCCTCGAGCGTGAGCGCGGCGATGCGGGCGGCGATGACGCGCCCCTGATCGAGCTTCGACGAGCGCCCCTCGGGCAGCCGGAGCCATGTGGTCGCCGGCGCGAGCGGGGACGCCGCTTCCTCGGCGGCCTCGGCGGGCACCTGCAGGTCCTCGGTCCCGGCGTTGTAGGCGATCTCGAAGAGCGCCGGCGGATCGTCCTGCGGCGCGAAGCGCGCGGCGCTGAAGGCGTTGGCGAAGGCGAGCAGCGGCGCGGTGCCGCGGCGGTTGTGGCGCAGCGGAACGAAGTCGGCGAGCGGGGTCGCGGGGAGGCGCACCTGGCCGGGCGCGATGCCGAGCGCGCGCTGGGCCGTCTCGCCGGCGAGCGCCACGCACAGCTCGGCGAAGACGCCGACGTCGGCGCCACGGAAGGCGTAGATCGATTGCTTGCGGTCGCCGACCACGAGGAGGCCGTGGCGGCGCACGCGATCCACCGGCGGCACCTGCCCCGCGGCGCGCTGGCTGGCGCCGTCTTCCCAGACCAGCTGCACCAGCTCGCGCTGGATGCGCGAGGTGTCCTGCAGCTCGTCGACGAGCAACAGGTCGTAGCGCGCCCCCACCTCGGCGGCGGCGCGCGGGTGATCGCGCAAGGCGTCGCGGGCGAGGCGCAGGACGTCACCGAAGCCGAGGAACGCCTCCGAGCGCCCGAGCTCGCGCAGCTCGGTCTCGCACTCGACGAGCAGGGCGCAGGCGGCGGCGGCGCGCTCGGCGAAGGCGTGACGGTGCTGGAAGGCGACGACGATCTGCTCGCCGATGAGCGCGTTGGTCTTGGCCTTGGAGGCGTCGCGGAAGGCGAAGAACGCTTCGTGCGCCGGGTTCTTCGTCTTGCGCTCGCCGGTGAAGGCGCTGGCGGCGGCGATCAACGCGGCGAAGCGCTCGGCGGAATCGGGAGCGCCGCGGACGAAGGCGGCGAGGAGCTCGCTGGCGGTGACACCCAGCTTGGCGTCGACGGCGAGCTCGCGGGCGTGCCCCACGAGGCGCTCGAAGCGATCGGCGCACGCCTGGGCGTCGCCGGCCACGGGCTGGATCGAGGCCGCGCCGCGACCGTCTTCCTCGAGCCGCACCAGGGCCAGGGCGACCTCGCCGAGGAGGCGGTCGACGCCACCCGCGGCCTCCGCGAGGCGGCGGATCTCCGGATCGCCGGCGCGGCTGCGGCGCTCGAAGACACGGGAGATGGCCAGCTCGAGGCGCGCCTTGCTCTCCGCCTCGTCGGCCATGGCGAAGCCGGGCGAGATCCCCAGCTCGAGGGCATGCGCGCGCACCAGCTTCGAGGCGAAGCCGTGGAGCGTGCCGATCTGCGCGTTGGGCAGGCCGTCGAGCGCGGCGCGCGCCCGCATGCGCATGGTGGCGTCGGCGAGCGACTTGCCGGTATGGGCGCGGGTGACGAGGTCGAGCGAGGCGCGGTACTTCGACGGCAACCCGCTGGCGAGCGCCTCCAGCCCTTCGGCGATGCGCGCGCGGATCTCGGCCGCCGCCTTGCGCGAGAAGGTGGTCGCCACGATGCGCGCCGGATCGACCGGCGCGTGCAGGCCGTTCTCGCCGATCTCGCTGGCGCCGAGGAGCGCGTGGACGACGACGCCGACGAGGCTGTGCGTCTTGCCGGTCCCGGCGCTCGCGGCGAGGACCAGGTTCCGCGGGAAGGCGAAGAGATGCCCGCTGGGGACGGCGCTCATTCGGGGCTCCCCTCCTCGTCGCTGGAGGCGGGCACCACGAAGCGCGGCTTGCGGCAGATCCCGTCGAGCACGCAGCGGGCGCAGGGGGCGGTGGTCAGGGTGGGGAGGAAGTCTCCGCGGCGCCCCTCGTTCACGAGATCGAGCGCGCGACGCGCGATCGGCGGAACCGCGGGCGCCGTGTCCGCGCCGCCGCTGGTGTCGAGGAGCTCGTCGAGTCGGGCTGCGAGCGCGAGATCCTTCTTCTCCGAGGTGCCCCGCTCGCGCGTCGAGTAGCCGAGGTAAGCCGCGTCCGCCGCTCCGCCTTCGCCGCCACCATCGCCATCACCGACCGCTGCGAGCGCGGCCAGCGCGTAGATCGGCAGCTGCAGCGCGGACTCACCGAGCGCGGTGGTCGCCTGCTTGTCGGCCGACGACTTGTAGTCGACGACGCGGAGGATGCGCGGCGGCGAGCTGCCGTCGGCGTTGCGGTGGGCGCGGTCGAGGCGATCGAGGCGGCCGCGCAAGACCACCTGCGCGCCGTCGGCGTCGCGGAACGTGAGCGCGGGCCACGAGCCAGGGGAGCGCTCGCCGAAGGGTTGTTCGGCGAGGGAGAAGTCCCACCGCTCGTCGTCGATGGAGGCGTTCACCACCTGGGCGACGCTGGCGCGGGCGCGCGACAGGGCGATCTCGCGCAGGCCGCTGGCCGCCTGCCGCGTGAGCACCTCGTTGGCGGCGGTCATCGCCTCGTCGAAGAGCGCTTCGCGATCGCGCGGGCGGGCGCTCCAGGCGGGCGCCGTCGCGCGAAAGGCCGCGGCGAGCGCCTCGTGGATGATGGTGCCGGCCTCGCGCGGATCGAGCTGCTCGCGCACCCGCGGGCGCTCGCGGACGCGGAGCACGGTGGAGGTGAACCCCATGAAGTGACACTTCGCCCAGCGCTCGAGATCGGAGACGCCGATGGCGCGCGTGGCGCCGGTCTCGGCCTGGAGCGCCTCCACGAAGAGCTCACCCCCCGCGGCGAAGAGTCCGGTGCTGTCGCCGACGATCTCGCTGCGCGTGCGGGCCGGGTCGAGGAAGAAGCCTTCGCGCTCGTCCTCCACGCGGGCGCGCCGGGCCAGCTCGGGGCGGAAGACGGCGCGCGCCGCGGGCGCCGCCTGGTGCAGGTACTTCAGCGTGATCTCGTGCGCCGAGCGCGGGTTCCGGGCGATGGGCGAGCTGCCCCAGCGCTCGATCGTCGCGCGCGTACGGGCGAGCCAGGCGAAGACGGGCGCCGGAGCGAGCGCTGCTCCGCTGGCGTCGGTCCCCCGGTGCACCAGGGTGGTCTGCCGCGCGCGGGCGACAGCGACCGCGAAGGCCCCGAGCTCCACGGCGCGGCGCACCGAGGGCGGCGTCGGTCTCGTCGCGGCGGTCCCCTTGCCGAGGTCCTTCTCGAGCACCTCGGGGAAGAACGGATCGTCGGGAGTCGCCGACGGAAGCGCCCCCTCGGCGACGTCGACGACGATGAGGTGATCGAGAGCTTCGTCCGCCACCTCGTGCAGGGTGAGGACGCGCAAGGTGCCGGCGCGCGCCGCCGCTTCGCCGCGACCGAGCTCGGTGATGACCTGCGCGAGCTCGTGACGGAAGGTCTCGCGCGACGCCGGCAGGTGGGCGATGCCGAGCCGGGCGAGGGCCGCCTCGTAACCGTCCACACCGGCGACCAGGCGCTCCCAGCCGCGCGCATCCCGTGCCCGGGCCGCCAGCTCGGCGCGCTCGACGACGCCGTGCGGATCCGCCGAGCCTCCGTCGGCGAAGCGCCGGACCAGCGCGCCGCGTACCCGGCGCTCGAACCCCAGCGCGGCGAAGAGCGCGCGGGTGGAGGCCACGTGCTCCACGCGGGTGCGCGCGTTCACGCCGGCGAGCAGCGCGGAGGCGAGGCGCGTGGTGACCTCCTCGTCCCCCGCGAGCTCGGCGAGCTCCTCCGCCGTCACCGCGCGACCGCCTTCTTCGGCCCGTGTGCGCCGCGCCGCGTGCCAGGCACGCACGGTCCCGAGCAGCGAGGCGAGCGCGGTGCTCCCGGTCGGACGCGGCGTCTCGTCGAAGGCGCGCGCCATGCGCGACAGCTCCTTGCGCTCGCCGGACGGCGCCAGCAGCCGCGGATCGACGTACGCGCTGCGCGCCAGCTCGGCGATCTCCGCGGCGGGGAGGCCGCGATCGGCGCACCCGAGCGCGCGCATCGCCACGCCCACGACCCCCGGCGCGTCCACGATCTCCTCGCCACCACCGGTCGCCGGGCTGAACGACGCCACCACCTGCAGCTCGTCACAGGTCCGCGCCAGCGCCGCCGCCAGCGCCGCGTCGCTCCGGGTGAGCGCGATGACCACGGCGTCGACGCTCTGCCCCGCCTCGAGCGCCCGCCGCACCACGTCGGCGGCCACCCGAGCCGTGGCGTCGGTGTCGCTCGCGTGCACCAGCTCGATGCGCGCCGCGCTCGCCTCCTCCGGAGGGTCGGCCGCAAGGCGCAGGTCGCCAAGCGGCGAGTCCAGCGGCACGGTCTCCGGCGCGTCGTCGAGCGCGCGGGCAATCTCCTCGAAGACGACCTCCAGCGGATCGCGCTCGCGCTGGGCGGAGAGCTTGGCATCGGGATCGAAGGCGAAGCTGGGGAGCTCGACGCGCGCTCCCCCGCGCTCACCGTCCGTGGCCGCCGCGCGGAGCACCTCATCGAGGGTGCGCCAGGCGGCAAGATCCACCGGCTCCCAGTGGAGCAGGCCGCGCGCGAGCAGCTCGGGAGCGCCGACCGCGGTACGCACCGCCGACGGATCCGTCTTGCCGAGCGCCCAGATGAGCACCGACGCCGCCCGCCGCTGGTCGACGAGCCCCGCGCGCGTCAGCTGCTCGTCGAGCGCCCGCAGCGCGATCTCGAGGGTGCGCGCCCGCCCGGCCGCGAGGCTGCGCGAACGAGCCACCCGCGCCAGCGCCTCGGACGTCACCGCCGCCGCCCGCAGCTTGCCGATGGAGCGATCGAGGCTGTCGAGCGTGCGCAACCAGGTGGCACCACCCGCCGCCGAGAGCCGCGCCAGGTGCGAATCCGACCCCGCGGCCATCACCATCGCCTGGGCGAGCGCGACCCGCACCTCGTGCCCACGGGCGAAGCGGACATCGGGCGCCAGCCGCGCGACCAGCCGGCGCATCAACGAGCTGCGCGTCTCGGCCAGCTCCCCTTCCGCCGCCGCCGCCTCGACCGCGCGCTCGTTGGGGACGATGAGCCGCCGCGGCGCCTCGCGGACGAAGGCACGCGCGGTCACTGGACGATCAAGGGGATCGCCAGCGTCTCGCCGAGCGCGGGCGGATCGTAGAGGAAGCCATACGCCGCCTCGCTGGCGAGCACCCGCTTCTCGTAGTTGCGCGTCTCGTCGTAAGGGATCTGCTCGACGAAGAGATCGAAGTCGGCCCCGCGCCGCTGCCCGAGCCAGCGCCCGACCGCTCCACCGCCGCTGTTGTACGCCGCGATGGCCAGCGCCGGATCCTTGGCGAACTGCCCGCGCAGCTGCCCGAGGAGGGTCGAGCCGAGCGCGATGGACACCTCCGGCCGGTTCAGCGAGGCCACGTCGGTCGGCAGCCCGAGCCCCTTGCCGACCATGCGCGCGGTCCCCTCGACCAGCTGCATCAGCCCGTAGGCGGACGCGCCGCTCTTGGCCTCTGGATGGAAGTCCGACTCCTCGCGCATGATCGCCCAGACGAGCGCCGCAGGGATGCCGCTGGTGTGCGCGGCGCTCTCCACGTCCGGGCCGTAGGCGCGCGGGAAGGCGACCTCCCAGGGGACGCGCCAGGCGCCGACCGGGTAGTGCCCGAGGAAGTCGGTGAGCTTGCCGCGCGCGAAGGCGTGACCGAGCTCCGGCGAGCCGGACGCGTCGTAGAGCCACGCGACGATCCAGGTCAGCTCCGGATCGGCGCCGTCGGCGGTCGCGCCCGCGGCGGCGAACTCGCGCTTGGCCGCCTCCATCTCCCCCACCTCGAGCAGGCGTACCGCGCGGACGAACTCCGGCGACTTCGTCTCGGCGTGCTGCCGCTGGGGAAACGAGCCCTGCGGCTCACGCGCCTTGGCCGCCTCGAGCGCTTGCTCCGCCCCCTTCGGGTCGAGCGTGTGCAGCCGGTCGTAGGCCTGCGTCATGTAGAACGAGAGCGGCGCGCTCTCGAGCACCTTGCGGTAGCCCTCCTTCGCCGCCGCCACGTCGCCGGTCGCCTCCGCTGCGCGCGCCCGGAAGTAGACCGCGCGCTCCGCCGTCGCCCAGTGCCGATCGTGCGTGTCGAGGGCGACGGCGCGATCGAGCGGAGCCTTCGCCGCCTCCCAGTCGCCGTGCACCATCTTGATCAGCGCTGCGCGGAAGAGCGCCTCGCGGGTCATATCCCCCTTCGGGTACGCGCCGTCGAGCGAGGTGAACATGGCGTATGCCCGCTCCTCGTCCCCGCCGCTCTGCACCTGCAGCGCCGCCTGGAAGCGCGCGTCGTCGGACAGGTGGTTGTCGGGAAACTGCGTCTCCAGCTCCCCCCATTTATCCAGAGCTTCGGGCACGCGCTTGGCAGCGATGAGCGACTTCCCTTCGGCGTAGAGCGCCGGCGCCAGGGTGCTCTCTCCGTGGCAGCTGGCGGTGGCATCCGCCCAGGGATCGTCGACCACCCCGACCCGCGCCTTGGCCTTGCCGTGCAGCTTGGCGGCGATCTGCCCGCGCAAGCTCCCCATGCTGCAGGCGTCGCCGTCCGTCGCGTCCTCCTTGCCCTTCGTCGGCGGCGTGAGCCTGGCGAGATCCTTCCACGCCTGCTCCGCGTCCCCCTCGTCGAGCCAGCCTTGCGCGCGCTTGATCTTCTCCGCGGTCGACAGCTCCTCGTGCGCCGTCCCGCCGAGCGCGCGCACCACGGCGACGGCATGCGCGCGGATCCCGTGCGCCACCAGCGCGCCGCTGTCGGCCACCTTGGGCGCGTCGGTCTCCACGCGCGTCGACAGGACGAGCGCTTCCTTCGCCATCCCGAGCGCGGCGTCGCGATCGGTCCCCGGCGCGCTGGTGTCCTCGAGGAGCGCCGAGGCGAGCCGCAGCGACGTGTCCACCCAGCGCGAGCCGTGCGGGTGCGCCTTGAGCATCTCGCGCCACGCGCTCTCCGCGCCCGCGCGGTCGCCGCTGGCCATGCGCGCCTCGCCGAGCGCCACCGCCTCCTCGTCGCTCAGCTTGGTGCGCCCGCTCGCCGCCTCGGCCCGCGCCAGCGCCAGGTCCATCTTCCCGGCGCGGGCATAGGCCTGCGAGGCACGCAGGTTCGCGTACGACGCGAGGTCCGCGTCCAGCGCCGCCTTGTCGAACGACGCCTCGGCCGCCTCGCTCTCCTCCGCCTCGACGTGCAGCCGCCCGGAGACGTACGCCCAGCTCGCTTGCGCGCGCGGATCGAGGTTGGCCGCGGCCGCCACTGCCGCGTCGTCGAGCGCGCGCGCCGCGCCGGACGGATCCTTCAGCTTCCACTTCTCCCTGGCGACCTGCGCGCGCGGATCGTTCAGCACCACGGCCAGCACCGGCAGCTCGCCCAGCTTCGGCGGCCCGGCGTCGAGCGCGGCCACGCTGGCGGACGGCGGCGGCGTGGTCGTCGGCGGACCGCTCCGCCCTTCCCCGCCTCCACGGCAGGCCGTCCCCAGCCCCG
>JAMFST010000115.1 GCA_026225435.1 Labilithrix luteola | reverse complement strand
GGTGATCCAGCCAATGCCGCTCAGGGCGAGGCCGGCCGCACCGACAATGAAGGCGTTGCGTTGCGCGCGCCTCATGGTGTCCCTTGCGCGCGCGCCAGCTCGCTCGGCGGCGACGAGGCCGGCCTCATCGGCGGCGGCTCGGACGCGAGCACCTCGTCGTCGATGGGGATCGCCTCCATCGACGGCCTCGGCCCGCGCGGCCTCGGCTTCCACACCAAGGACGAGCAGATCGAGCTCGCCACCATGTTGCTCAAGGCCCAGGCGCTGGCCCGCTTCTTCCTCCAGTTCGGAGCCTGACGATGGCCGGCACCAACAACGCCAAGCCCGTCATCCTCTCCTACGACGGCTGCAGCACCTGCCGGAAGGCCCGCGCCTTCCTCGCCGGCGCCAAGGTCGACGTCGACGTGCGCCCGATCGTCGACCAGCCGCCCACCACCGCCGAGCTGAAGGCGTGGATCCCGGCGAGCGGGTTGCCCTTGAAGCGCTGGTTCAACACCAGTGGCCAGAGCTACCGGGCGCTCGGCAAGGACGCCGTCCAGGCGATGACCGAGCCCGAAGCGCACGAGGCGCTCGCCGCCGACGGCAAGCTGGTGAAGCGCCCGGTCCTGGTCCTCGACGGAGGCACGCGCGTCCTCGTCGGCTTCGACGAGGCGGCCTGGAAGGCCGAATTGGCGACGGCTTAGCGCCGGCTCCGTCCGCGGATCGTCTACCCTCCGCCCCGTGCCGACCCCCGCCGAGCTCCTGGCCGACATTCCCTTCTTCGCGCTCCTCGACGACAGCGAGCGCGCCGTCCTCGCCGAACGCCTCGACACGGTGAAGGTGGAGGCGGGCAAGACGCTCTTCGCCATCGGCGACCCGGGCGACTCGCTCTACGTCGTGCGCGGCGGCAAGGTGGAGCTCTTCTTCAAGAACGACACCGGCGATCGCATCCTCCTCGAGACGGCCTGCGCCGGCGATTTCTTCGGCGAGCTCTCGCTGCTCGACGGCGGCGCGCGCACCACCTCGGCGCTGGTGGTCGAGGAGCTCGAGGCGCTGGTGGTCGACCGCGGTGACCTCGACGAGTTCCTCCGCCTGCGCCCGGCCGCGGCGCTCGACTTTCTCACCGCCATCGCGCGTCGGCTCCGCCAGACCTCGGCGCTGCTGCGTCACACCGCCTCGCGCAACGTCAACGAAGAGCAGGAGGACAAGCGCACCCGGGTGATGAAGGTGGCCGACTGGATCAGCGATTTCTCCGGCAGCTTGCCCTTCCTCTTCATCCACATCGTCATCTTCTTCGTGTGGATCATCCTCAACAGCGGCCCGCTGTCGCATACCGAGATCGGCGGCTTCGACCCGTTCCCCTACGGCTTGCTCACCATGGTCGTCTCGCTCGAGGCGATCATCCTCAGCGTGTTCGTCCTCCTCTCGCAGAACCGTCAGGTCGCCCGCGAGCGCGTCCGTAACGACATCGAGTACGAGGTGAACCTCAAGGCCGAGCTCGAGGTGGCCGAGCTGCACCAGAAGGTCGATGTGCTGCGCGAGGACCTGCTCGCGCGCCTGGAGACGCTCCAGCGCGCCGGCCGCAGCCCGGGAAACGGCCATGGCCACGGCCACGACCCCGAGCACGGCGAGAGCGTGCCCGTCTCCTGAGCGGCCCTCTCGGCTTCGCTCGTGCGGCGGATGAATCCGACTAGCCCCGGAATCTTTCGACTCCGAGGCTCAGTCGGGGCGAGAGGATTCGAACCTCCGACCCCTAGACCCCCAGTCTAGTGCGCTAACCAGGCTGCGCTACGCCCCGTCCGCCCTCGGTTTCCCGAGAACCGCGCGCAAGCTAGCCCGCTTCGCCCGGAAGACAAAGCCCGAATGACGGTGTTGCCGCCGGGACTCAATCCCCGAGCAGCCGACCGAGCGTCTTGCGGTCGATGTCGAGCCGCTCGGCGGTCGTCCCCTTGCGCCCCTCGCAGCGGCCGAGCGCCCAGCGGGCGTAGCTGCGATTGAGCTCCTCGAGCGAGAGCACGCGGCCGCTGAAGCTCGGCCCGTCCTGGCTCTCCTCGAGGATGCTCGCCGGCAGATCGCCGACGCCGATCTCCGCGGAGGTGCCGACGAGCACGAGCCGCTCGAGCAGGTTGGCCAGCTCGCGCACGTTGCCGGGCCAGGAATGCGCGGCCAGCCGCTCGAAGGCCTCGCGCGAGAAACGCTCGACCGGCGACCCGGGGTGACGCTTGCGGGCGAGCGCGAACAGGTGCCCCACCAGCTCCGCCAGATCCTCGCGCCGCTCGCGCAGCGGCGGCACCTCGAGGCGGATGACGTCGAGGCGGAAGAGGAGGTCTTCGCGGAAGGTGCCGAGCGCCACCTGCTTGCGCAGATCGCGGTGCGTGGCGGCGACGATGCGCACGTCGATGGCGTGCTCCTTGTTCGCGCCGACCGGGCGCACCACGCCACGCTCGAGCACGTGGAGCAGCTTGGCTTGCAGGCCGAGCGGCATCTCGCCGATCTCGTCCAGGAACAAGGTGCCTCCGCGCGCCTCGTCGAGGAGACCGGCGCGCGTGGTGGTCGCGCCGGTGAAGGCTCCGCGCACGTGCCCGAACAGCTCGCTCTCGAGCAGTGGCTCCGGCACGGCGGCGCAGTTGACCGTCACCAGCGGGTAGGGGGCGCGACGGCTCTTCTGGTGGAGCGCGCGCGCCACCAGGTCCTTGCCGCTCCCGGTCTCGCCGTGAATCAGCACCGGCGTCGCCGCGTCGGCCACCCGCAGGACCAGCGAGCACACCTCGCGCATCGAGCCGTTCTGCCCGATGATCGTCTCGATGGCGTGGCTGCGCGAGAGCGCCTGGCGCAGCGCCCCGGCCTCGTCGCGCAGGCGGGCCTCGGCGAGCGCGCGGTCGAGGAAGAGCACCAGCTCGTCCACCTTGAACGGCTTTGTCAGGTAGTGGTACGCGCCCTGGCGGATCGATTCGATGGCCGTCTCGATGGCGCTGAAGGCGGTCATGACGATGACCGGACGATCCGGCGCCGTCGCGCGCGAGCGAGCCAGGAGCGCGAGGCCGTCGAGCCCGGGCATCCGCAGATCGGTGACCAGCGCGGCGAAATCCTCCCCCAGGCGCTTCTCCGCCTCGCGGGGGTCGCGGATGTACACCACCTCGAAGCCGTCGTTCCCCAGCTCGTCGACGAGCGTGTCGCCGAGCGCTGCGTCGTCGTCGACGACGAGGATGCGCCCTCGCTTGCGGTTCTCGGCGGCGCTGGGGATGCTCATGAGGCTCGCTCCTGGGCGGCGACCGCCGGCACGTCGAGCGTCGCGCGCGTGCCTCCGCCGGCGCGTGGCTCGAGGTGCAGATCGCCGCCGTGGTGGTGGACGATCTCGCTGGCGATGGCCAGTCCGAGGCCCGTCCCGGCCCCCTCGTTCTTGGTGGTGAAGAACGGCTCGGCGGCGCGGGCGCGCACCTGCTCGGTGATCCCGATGCCGTCGTCCTCGACGGCGAAGCAGACCGACCTCGCGTCGTCGCGAGCGCGCGCCGAGACGGTGACGGCGCC
>JAMFST010000977.1 GCA_026225435.1 Labilithrix luteola | reverse complement strand
CCGGTGGTGACGGTCGCGGAGATCGCCGGATACGGCCCCTTCGACGGTCCCGGTGCGACCGCCGACACGGTCGCCAAGGCGCTCGACGACGACGCGCGCGGAGACAGCGCGGTGCAGGAGCTGGCGCGTCTCGGCGATGCCGGGGTGCGCGCCGCTGCCGCGCGGCTGCCGGCGCTCAAGGTGCAAGGGCAGCGGCGGGCGCTCACCGTCGCCGAGAGCGGGTCGTGCGAGGTGGCGGCGCCGCTCTTCGTCCTCGAGCTCGGTCGTCCCGGGGTCGCGCCGGAAGCGGCGGCTCGCGCGGAGCGGGCGCTGCGTCGCTGCGACAAGAAGGCCGCCCCGTCGCTGCTCGCCGCTCTCCAGGCACCCGCGTCCGCGTCGCCGCCGGCCTCCCCTGCGTCCTCGGTCGACGTCGCCCGCGTCGCCGCGGAGGTCGCGCCCGACGGCGCCTTGCCGCTTCTCCTGCACCACGTGGCGGTCACGGCGGAGGACGCGCCGGGAGAGAGCGGCTATCGCGACGCGCTCGCGCACGCCGCCGAGCGCGCCAGCAGCGCCGCGGTGGTCAAGGCGCTGAGCGCCGAGTCGGCCGCCGCGACCGCCTCGTCGCCGGCGAGCCTCACCCTGGTCCGCGCGCTCGGCAAGCGCGTCGCGGAGATCGCCTCGCTGGCGACGCCGATCGCCGTGCGCGCTGGTCACGATCCGAGCGCGGCGCGCCGCTACCTCGCGGTCGATCCGCTGGTGGCGCTGGCGGCCACCGTCCCCGAGGCGCGCGCGACGCTCGCCGGCCTGCAGAGCGATCCCGCCTGGACGGTCCGCCTGCGCCTGGCCGAGCGCGCCGACGAGGTGCCCGAGCTCCTCGCCTGGGCGCCGCACGCGGTCGACGATCCGGCGCCGCGCGTCCGGGAAGCGGCCCTCGCCGCGCTGGCGCGGAGGAAGCAGGCTCCGTCGGTCGTCGCCGCCCACGCGGGTGACGGCGAGGTCTGGACCTTCGTGCGGCTCGCGGCCATCTCCGCGCTGGAGGTCGATCGCAACCAGGGGTCGCTCCGCACGGACACCGACGAGACGCTCGCTCGCGCGACCACCGAGGATCCGTCGCTGGAGGTGCGGACCGCAGCGCTCGACGCGCTTGCCCTGCGCGGCGGACCGGTCGCGGCGAAGCTGGTGCGCCAGCTGCTCGACCGGGAAGATCTCTCTGCCGAGGTCCGCGCCGGAGCCGCGCGCGCGGCAGGAAAGCTCTGTCTGCGCGATCAGGCCGACCACCTGACCGAGCTCGCCCGCCCGCTGACGAACATCGACGCGTCGGAGTCCGCGCGCCTCGTGGCGGTGCAAGCGCTCGCCGCTCTCGCCCGGCTGCACCCGAAGGATCTCGGGCGCCGCATCGCTCCGTTCGCCGTCGACGGTGTCCCCGCCGAATCGCTCGCTGCCGCCCGCCAGGCGCTCGCCCCGACGACCGAGCACTGCCCGCCGTGAGCCGCGCGCTCGTCGACTCCGTTCAGCGCTTGGCGGCGCGGTCGTAGTCGTCCGCCGCCGCCTGCACGACGGCCAGATCGCGCGCCGCTCGCTCGCTCTCGGCCATCAGCTCGGCGGAGAACGTGGTCAGCCCCCAGATGCCGTTCTCGCGGATGCGGAACGGATAGCGAGTGCCGCGCGCGGTGACGACGGTGGCGCGCTCCCCCTCGATGGTCACGCTGGCGATACCGGACAGATCGCGCCGCAACCGCGCCACCCAGCCGCGCCGCCGGGCGATGCGGGCGAAGAGATCGGGCCCGTCCTTCGCCCCCGCCTCCTCGCGGTAGGCCGCCTCGAGCGGCGCGCGCTCCGCCTCGGGGTAGCTCGCCTCGACCCGCGCGAGCGCCTTGGCGCGCAGATCGCGGATGGTGAAGCTCGCCCACTGCGAGTCGGTCTCCAGGTAGGCGAAGATCGCCGCCACGTCGTCGTCGGTGCCGATGCTGCGGGCGATGCGCGTGTAGGCCCCCTCCGGCGTGTGATCGCTAGGGAACGGCTTGTAGAGGAGGCGTGGGATCAAGACGAAGAACGCCGCCAGCGCCACGGCCACGAGACCGAGCGCAAAGCTGAGGAGGCGCCGCTTCGACACGCGCTCCTCCTAGAGCACTCGCGCCGCCGTGGGAACCTCCCCGCAGACGGTCCTGTCTGCTAGCGACCACCCCGGCTCTGCCGGACGCCACCCGCGATCACCCACCGGCGCTCTGGTAGCGTCGATCGCGCCGACGATGCAGCCTTCCTCCGACATCGTCACGCTCGACACCTGCGACAAGGAGCCGATCCACATCCCCGGCGCGGTGCAGCCGCACGGCGTGCTCTTCGCCTGCCACGGCGACGAGCTGAACGTCTCGCAGGTGAGCGGCAACGTCGAGGCCATCTTCGGCGAGCCGGCGGACGCGGTCCTCGGTCGACCGCTCGGCCCGCTGCTCGATCCGTCGTCGGCCGCGCACCTCACGCAGCTCGCCGCGCACGAGTCGCTCCACGGCCTCCCCCCCTTTCGCGTCGTCTCGCGCATCGGCCGCGCCTTCGACGCCGTCATGCATCGCTCCGGGGCCACCTTCGTCCTCGAGCTCGAGCCCGCGCGCAACAGGGCTGACGACTGGACTGACAGGCACGGGGAGAGCATCGGCACCTTCGACCCGCGCCTGCGCTCCAGCGTCCTTCGCCTGCAGCACGCCACCGACGTGGCCACGCTCACCGCCGCCGCCGCCGAGGAGGTGCGCACTCTCACCGGCTTCGACCGGGTGATGGTCTACCGCTTCGACGCCGACTGGAACGGCGAGGTGGTCGCCGAGAGCAAGCTCGAGACGCTCGGCTCCTTCATGGGGCAGCACTACCCCGCGGCCGACATCCCTTCGCAGGCGCGCCGGCTGTACACCATCAACCGCCTGCGCTTCATCGCCGACGCGAGCTACGTCCCCTCGCCGCTGGTGCCGGAGCTCGACCCGGTGAGCGGCGTGCCGCTCGACATGAGCCACTCCATCCTCCGGAGCGTCTCGCCGATCCACATCGAGTACATGAAGAACATGGGCGTCACCGCGTCCATGTCGGTGTCGCTGGTGATCGACGGCGAGCTCGCCGGGCTCATCGCCTGCCACCACTACGCCGGGCCACGCCTGGTCCCGGTGAGCGCGCGCGACACCGCCGAGTACCTGGCGTACGCGCTCTCCTGGCAGCTGCGCGTGGTCGAGGGGGCCGAGAAGGCGGAGCGCTCGCGCGCGGCGCAACAGCACGAGGCGGAGGTGGTGCGATCCATCGCCATCGCCAGCGAGCTGCTCGACGGTCTCGACACCCCGGCGCTGGCCAACCTCACCGACGCCACCGGCGCGGCGATGATCCTCGAAGAAGGGGTCCGGCGCATCGGCCGCACCCCGTCGGTCGAGGCGCTGACGGCGCTGGTCGGCTGGCTGCGCGAGGAGGGGCACGAGGTCTTCTCCACCGACCACCTCGCCGGCAGCTTCCCCGCTGCGCAGGCCAACCCGAAGGACTGGGAGGAGGCCGCCGCCGGCGTCGTCGCCGTGGCCATCGCCCGCGAGCTGGGCGAGTACATCCTGTGGTTCCGGCCGGCGGTCACCAAGGTCGTCGACTGGGCCGGCAACCCGCACAAGTCGGTCACCTCGCGCGCCGGCGGAGCGCCGCGTCTCAGCCCGCGCGGCTCCTTCGAGGTGTGGCGCGAGGTGGTGGAGGGGCGCTCGCTCCCCTGGGAGTCGTGGCAGGTGGAGGCGGCGTCGAGCCTGCGCCGGGTCATCCTCGGCGGCGTGCGCCGTCGCGCCGTGCAGCTGCGCTCGATCAACCAGCGGCTCCTGGCCGCCGACCGCGCCAAGGACGAGTTCGTGGCCACCGTGAGCCCCGAGCTGCGCACCCCGCTCAACGCCATCCACGGCTGGACGAACCTGCTCAAGGGGGGCGACGTCGACCCGGCGCGCCTGAAGCACGCCCTCGACGTCATCTCGCGCAACGTCAGCATGCAGATGCACCTCGTCGAGGATCTGCTCGACGTGTCCCGCATCGCCAGCGGGAAGCTCGAGCTCGACGTGAGCTTCGTCGACCTCGCCGCCGTCATCGCCTCGGCGGTCGAGACCCTCGCGCTGGCGGTGCAGGCCAAGGGGCTCGAGCTGGTGCAGCACATCGAGCCGGGCGTCGCCCACATCCGCGGGGACAACCTGCGCCTCCGGCAGATCGTCAGTAACCTGCTCACCAACGCGGTGAAGTTCACTCCCAAGGGGGGGCGCATCGAGATCACCCTGCGGCGCGAGCTGTCCGACGTCGAGATCGACGTCTCCGACGACGGCCAGGGGATCGACCCTGCGTTCGTCCCCTTCCTCTTCGACGCCTTCCGCCAGGAAGACGCCGCCATGAACCGCCGCTCGCAAGGGCTCGGGCTCGGGCTGTCGATCGTGAAGAAGCTGGTGGAGCTGCACGGCGGGCAGGTACAGGCGAGCAGCGCGGGGCTCGGTCGCGGCGCCACCTTCAAGGTGCGCCTGCCGATGACGCCCTTCACCCCGTCGCTCGCCGAGGGGATCAAGCCGCCGGCGGGCGAGATCTCGACCATCCCGCCCACCGGCGAGCTGGCGGGCGTCGAGGTGCTGGTGGTCGAAGACGATCCCGACTCGCGCGATCTCCTCAGCCACCTGCTCACCCGCCGCGGGGCGAAGGTCACGGCCGCGGCGCACGCGCGCGTCGCGCTCGAAGCGCTCGAGACCACCGCCTTCGACGTCATCGTCTCCGACGTGGGGATGCCGGACATGGACGGCCTCGAGCTGCTGCGCACCTTGCGCGCGTGGACGAGCGCCGCCGGCCAGCGCACCCCGGCCGTGGCGCTGACGGCGTACACCCGCGCGGCCGACCGCACCCAGGTGGCGCAGGCCGGCTTCCAGGCGCACATCCCCAAGCCAGTCGACGCCGACGAGCTGGTCGCCGTCCTGTGCGGCGTGCTGCAGCGCGATCTGCCGCCGAAGTGAAAGTCGGCTGACGGCTACTCGTAGCGGAGGGCTTCGATCGGGTCGAGCTGCGAGGCCTTGCGCGCCGGGTACACGCCGAAGACCACGCCGACGAAGGCGCTGAAGGCGAACGACAGCATGATGACCTGCGGCTGCACCAGCGTCGCCCAGCCGAACCTGATCGCGATCCACTGCGCGGTCCCCACGCCGATGATGACGCCGACCAGCCCTCCCAGCATGGAGAGCACCAGCGCCTCGGTGAGGAACTGCAGGAGCACGTTGTACGGCTTGGCCCCGAGCGCCATGCGCACGCCGATCTCGCGGGTGCGCTCGGTGACGCTCACCAGCATGATGTTCATGATGCCGATGCCGCCGACGAGCAGCGACACCGCGGCGACGCTGGCGAGGAGCGCGGTCATCGTGTCGGCCGACTGCTGCCGCGAGTCGGCCATCTCCGAGAGGTTGCGGATGGAGAAATCGTCGTCGTCGCGATCGGTCAGGTGGTGCCGCTGGCGCAGCAGCGCGGTGACGTCCTTCTCCGCGCGCTCGGTCGCGTCCGAGGAGATCGCCTCGACGTAGATCTGCCCGGAGAGGTAGCGGTTCAACCCGCCCTGGATCTTCTGGGCGAAGGTGGTCGCGGGAAGAAAGGCGGTGTCGTCGTAGTCCTGGCCGCTCGCCGATTGCCCCTTCTTGGCGGCGACACCGATGACGTTGAACGGCGTCGTCCCCACGCGCACCGATTGCCCCACCGGGTCGGCGTTGGCGCCGAAGAGCTTCTCCACCACCGTCTGCCCGAGGATGATCACCTTGGTGCCGGCGTCGATGTCGCTCTGGGTGAACGCCGAGCCGCTGGCCACCGGCCAGTTGCGGATGTCGAAGTAGTCCGGCGTGGTGCCGGTGACGCTGGTGGTCCAGTTCACCTCGCCGGCGACGATCGACTGCGACGAGCGGAGCGACGGGGCGGCGTGCTTCACCGTGGGGACCTCGTCGCGGATGGCGGAGAAGTCGTCCCAGGTGATGGTCTGCCCCGAGCCGAAGCCGCCGCGCTGCCCCGAGGTGTTGGCCGCGCCGGGGAGCACGATGAGGAGATTGGTCCCCATGGCGGCGAAGGTCGACTCCACCTGCGCCTTGGCACCGGCGCCGATGGCCATCATGGAGATGACCTCGCCGACACCGATGATGATGCCCAGCGTCGTCAGGAACGAGCGCAGCTTGTTGCGCCACAAGGCGCGCATGGCCACGAGGAGGATCTGGAAGGGGCTCACCGCGCCGCCTCCGCCTCGGCCTTGGTGCGGGCCAGCTGTGCGGCGATCGCCGCCGAGCCTTGCGACACGCGATCGAGCTCGTCGGCGGCGCGCTTGGGCGTCTTGCGCTCGTCGGACACCACCACGCCGTCCTTCACCACCAGCACGCGCGAGGCGTACTCGGCGATGTCCGGCTCGTGGGTCACCAGCACCACGGTGATCCCGCTCTCGCCCAGCTCCTGGAAGAGCGCCATCACCTCGGTGCTGGTGCGCGAGTCGAGGTTCCCCGTCGGCTCGTCGGCCAGCAGCACCTCGGGCTTGCCCACCAGCGCGCGGGCGATGGCCACGCGCTGCTGTTGACCACCGGAGAGCTGGTTGGGCGTGTGCCCCATGCGCTGGCCGAGGCCGACGCGCTCGAGCGACTCCTTCGCCCGCGCCTTGCGCACCTTGGACTTCTCGCCGCGGTAGATGAGCGGCAGCTCCACGTTCTCGAGCGCCGAGGTGCGCGAGAGCAGGTTGAAGTTCTGGAAGACGAAGCCGAGCACCTCGTTGCGCGTCTCGGCCAGCTCCCCCTTGCTCATGCGGGCGATCTCCCGGCCGGCCAGGTGGTAGCTCCCCGAGGTCGGGCGATCGAGGCAGCCGAGGAGGTTCATCAGCGTCGACTTGCCCGACCCCGAGGTCCCCATGATGGCCACGAACTCGCCGCGGGTGATGGCCACGGTGATTCCGCGCAGCGCGTGGACCTCGGCCTCCGTCCCCTGCCCGTAGATCTTGTGAACGTCGCGCAGCTCGATGAGCGTGTCGCCGGTCGCGCCTGTCATGGTCGGCTCAGAACATTCGCGGAGGGCCGCCGCCGTTGCGATTGCCGCCGCCACCGGAGGACTTCGAGCCGCTCCCGCTGCCGCTGCTGGAGCCGCCGTTCACGGTGGCGTCGGTGATGATCTCGTCCCCCTCGTGGAGGTTGCCGGAGACCACCTCGGTGTACGAGCCGTCGGACAGGCCGAGCACCACGTCGACCTCGCGCGGTTGCCCGTCGCGCAGCACGTAGAGCGTGCGGTCTTCGAGGGTGACCTCCTCGGCGCTGCCGGTCTCCTCCACCGGAGCGACGCCGCCGTCGGGCGCAGAGAGCACGTGCAGCGGAGCCGCACGGCCGCCGTCGAGGCCATCGACGATGGCGCCGGTGAGCTGCGTCGGTCCTCCGGGCGGATGCGGCGGCGTGGAATCGGCCACGGTGCCAGGCGGCATCGCGCCCCCGTCCAGGCGGTTGCGGAAACGTCGACCGCCGCCGCCGCCGTCGCGCCAGCCGTGGCCGCCACCGGGCCCGAAGCCACCGTCGCCGTCCCCGTGAT
>JAMFST010000976.1 GCA_026225435.1 Labilithrix luteola | reverse complement strand
CGGCGTCGCCGACGGCGCCAACTTCGCCGACTTCGCATTTGATGGCCCCTTCACACGCATCACCGTCCTCCCCTCCGTCGCCGTTGCGCGCGTCGAGGGCGCCGCGGTCGTCGTCCAGCGCGACGCCCGGCTCGCGCAAGGTCAAGAAGTAGCCCCCGCCAAAGCTTTACGCTGCCACCGGGTCGCTCCGCGCGAGGACGGGAACAAGAGAGTCGACGGGCCTGTCCGGTGCGCGTAAACGCCACGCACGGTCTGCGCAGATCCACGGTTTCACCGCCGCGGTGAAATTCGGAGCTGCGCTCCGACGACAAGGGCTTGTTCATGATCCTCTCCCGCCGCTCGCTCCCAGGGACTCCCCTCACCCGCCGCCGCTCGTTCCGAGGCCCGCTCACCGCCATGGCGCTGGCCGGGACCGCCGGGATCATCACCAGCCTGGCCCTGACGCCGCTCGCTCACGCACAGAAGCGGACGCCGGCGGCAGCCGCGGCTCCGACGCCGGCCGCGGCCTCCACGCCGCCGGTGGTGTCCCCCGCGCGGCCCAACAGCCCCGCCTCGCCGTCGGCCCCGCTCTCCACGCCCACGCCGCAGAACGAGCCGCCCATCCCCATCCCGCCGCCGCCGAACGTCAACGATCCGATGCTCGCGCCCGTCGCCGAACCGGAGAAGAAGATCGCCACCTGGGAGCAGGCGATGCAGCTGCTCAAGAGCCGCTCGACCTCGCTGCAGACCTCCTTCGACGAGGTGCTCCGCTCCGAGGCGCAGGCGCGCCTCGCGCTCTCCAACGTGCTCCCGCAGATCAACGGGCAGCTGAACTACACGCACCAGCTCCTCGAGCGCACCACCACCATCCAGGAGACCGGCAGCAACCTGCAGAACCCGGCGACGATGACCTTCGTCAACCTGCAGTCCACGCAGCCCCAGCCGAACATCGGCTCGGCGGCCCTCTCGGCGCAGTGGCCGGTGCTGAACGTGGAGAACTGGCAGCAGTACGGCACCGCGAAGTACCAGATCGACGTCAACAAGCTGAACTTCGCCAACGTGAAGCGCACCATCACGCAGACGGCGGCCAGCGACCTCGTGTCGGTCGTCACCGCCGAGCGCGTCGCCGAGCTCAATCGCGTGGCGCTGCGCAACTCGCTCGAGCTGCTCGATCTCACCCAGCGCAAGACGAACCTCGGGTCGGGCACGGGCCTCGACGTCATCCGCGCGCAGCAGACGGTGGAGACGGCGCGAGCCACGCTGGTGACCGGCGACGAGTCGCTGCGCCAGGCGCGTGAAGCGCTCGGCCTCGCGCTCGGCATCCCCGAGCAGGTCGGGGTGGAGAAGAGCCTCAACCTGAACGGCCTGGAGCAGAGCGCGAAGGAGACCTGTCACCCGGCCAAGTCGCTCGACGAGCGTGCCGACATCGCCTCCGACAAGGCGACCGTGCATGTCACCAAGCGCAACATCGACAACGTCTGGCTGCAGTTCCTGCCGAGCGGCAGCATCAACAGCAACGTGACCACCTCGACCCAGCAGGGGAGCGTGTTGCCGCCGGTGCAGTGGAGCATCCAGGGCGTGTTGACCATCCCCATCTGGGACGGCGGCAACAAGTACTACCAGCTGCGCAACGCGCGCGCGCTCGAGGACGAGGCGCAGCAGACACTGGAGAGCGATCGCCGCGCCGCCACGGTGCAGATCACCCAGGCGCAGCGCAACGTCTCGGTCGCCGAGAAATCACGCGAGGTGGCGGCCAACGCGCGCCAGCTG